>QHTS01000177.1 GCA_003220905.1 Gemmatimonadota bacterium
CTGGTCCGGGCCGAAGCGGTCCCCGCTGAACATGAGTGTTCCGTTCATGTCGAGCAGCACGGCGGCAAAACGGGAGAGGATGTCGGGTGCGGTCACGCGCGTCATGCCTCAAGCGCTTGTTAGGGCGGCTCCCTATCGCAACAAAAAGTGGAGCACAACCCGATTGAACGCAGCCGGGCGCTCCATGTTCACCATGTGGCCCGAGCCCCGAATCACAACCACTGCTGAGCTGGCGATGCGCGACGCGAGAGTGTCGACGATCACACGAATAACCGGGCTATCGCGGTCGCCGACCAGTAGGAGAGTGGGGGCACGAATGGCGGAGAGTCGACCGAGCGCGGGTTGGTCGGCGTCTCGCTCAAGATCTCCGTGTCGAAACAGCCCCATCCAGTAGGTCGCGTTGTCAGCGGCCATCAGACGAAGGCGCGTGGCGAGCTGAGGCTGTTCCATGGCCGGCCGCATGTAGTCGGAAGTCAGCCACGCCATCGCCATCCCAATCGAGTCGCGGGCGTGGCCGGCTCGACGGGCCGCAAGGTGCCAGGTCGTATCCTCGGCGGACCAATCCCGCCAGCCGCTGAGGCCTGGGCCAGCAAGAACCAGCTTGTCGACCATATCCGGATGGTTGAGCGCGAAATCGATCGCGATTCGGCCCCCCAGAGACAACCCGACAAGGGACACCCGGCCCACGGCGAGTTGCTGGAGCAACGCGTACAGATCGGTGTGAGCCTGATAGGCGGTGTCGGCAGGGCCGGAACGACCGAACCCCCGGGCATCATAACGGATAACACGGAAATGAGATCGAAGGATTGGGAGCTGCTCGTCCCACATTCGGCAATCGAGGTTGCCGCCGTGAAGCAGGACGATGGTGGGTCCGCTCCCGATGGACTCGTAGTAGAGTCGGCCGCCGGAGACGGCGACGAATCCCGTATCCGCCACCGACCCCGGTGAGGGTCGCAGATCAGGCGACCGACCCCCAATCGCTATCAACGCAAGGACGGGGACACGCAGGAGCTGCCGGGGTCGCAGCACTCGTCCTCTAGGTCGCAGGCCGCTTCGGCACCGAGGGTGGGCTCCTTATCCATCACTTCAAGAACGAGCATCATGTGTCGTGCGGCTTACCGGATCGCGCTCAAGCTGCGGCGCGCCGAATGGCACCGTACTCCGCTGCTCCCATTGGTGGAATATATTTCCATCCATGCGAATCGGCGCGCTGGTAGCGCTTCTGTGCGTGGCCGCGTGCCAGACGCGGTCGCTCGCCAGAATGGCGCAGCAAAGCGACTCGGTGGAGTTCGCCCGGCTCGGGCCGCAGGACTCCACGGACGGCACCCTGCTCGTCCCCCGCGTGGTCGCGGAGCCGAGCGTGGTGCTGTTTTGGCTGCGCGCGGCCGACACCCTGGCGGCGGACGACCGCGCCGACACCTTCGACGACCTGAAGTATTACACGGAACAGATCGCGCCCGCACTGGAAGCGGGCGGGATCAAGCTGCTCGCCACCAACGCCGAAACAGTGTACGTCGCGCTCCCCAACCACACGCGCCGCGCCATCCTCTTGTCGGGCCTCGACTATCCCTACGGGTACCTCCTGATCGATCCGGGCGGACCGGAGCGCATCCTGACGGGCGTCTACGCGGAGGACGACCTCCTGGAAGAGCTGCGCGTCTACTTCGACTTGCCGGACGATACGACCAGCGCTCAGCCGCGCGTCGCGACCTGAGGCCGTGCCGCCCCTCCCGGACACCCCCGACCTGCTCCTCGTGGGCGGCGATGTGCTGCTGCACGACGGCGAATGGCGCGTGGAGCGCACGGACGTTACGGTGAGGGACGGACTGATCGCGCACGTCGGGAAGGGGAACGGGGAAGCGGGAAAGGGGAAGGGGCCCCGCCCCCAACCCCAGATTCGCGACTGCCGCGGCTGTCTGGTCATGCCCGGCCTCATCCAGGCTCACGTTCACCTCTGCCAGACGCTGTTCCGGGGGCTCGCCGACGACCTGCGGCTCGAGGACTGGCTGGTGCGCCGCATCTGGCCGCTCGAGGCCGCCCACACCGAAGAGACGGTCTACTGGTCCGCCCTGCTCGGCGCCGCGGAGCTCTTGCTCGGCGGCACCACGGCCATCCTCGATATGGAGACGGTGCGGCACACCGGCGCGGCGTTCCAGGCGCTCGAGCGGATCGGCATCCGGGCGGCGGTGGGAAAGTGTCTCATGGACGCGCATCCCGAGGGCGCGCCGCTCGAGCTGGCGGAGTCGACCGACAACGCGCTCGCGGAGGCCGAGGCCCTGGCCAAGCGGTGGCACAACGGCGCGGGCGCCGGCGGCCGGCTGCGGGTGTGCTTCGCCCCGCGCTTCGTCCCGAGCTGCTCGGGACCGCTGCTCCGGGCCGCGAGCGAGCTGGCCGAGCGGTTCGACGCCCAGGTGCACACCCATGCCGCCGAGACGATCGTCGAGCGCGAGACGGTGCTGCGCACCACCGGGCTCGAGGAGATCGCCTACCTGGATTCAGTCGGGATCGCCGGCCCTCGTGCGGCACTCGCCCACTGCGTGTGGGTCGACCCGCACGAGACGGCGCGGCTCGCGCGCCAGGGGACCACGGTGGTGCACTGCCCGTCGTCGAACCTGAAGCTCGCGAGCGGCGTGGCGAAGGTGCCGGAGCTCCTGGCCGCGGGGTGCCGCGTCGCGATCGGGGCCGACGGCGCGCCCTGCAACAACCGGCTCGATGTGTTCGCCGAGATGCGCCTCGCCGCGCTGAT
>QHTS01000178.1 GCA_003220905.1 Gemmatimonadota bacterium
AGATGATTTACGACCGCGTCGCGACGCGAGTGCTCGGCGTACCCGTCAGATGATTTACGACCGCGTCGCGACGCGAGTGCTCGGCGTACCCGTCCCGTGACCGCCGTCCTGCTGGCGCTGCTCGCGCTCCAGACCCCGGTGGACGAGGGCACGCTGGTCGTTCGGGAAGACACGGTCGAGGTCGCGCGTGAGGCGTTCCGCGTCACGGCGGTGCGCACCGGCGCCGGTGTGACCCGCTGGACGCTCGCGACCACCATCCGCTACGACCGCACCCGCCCGGTGGTAGTGCTCGACCCCATCGTCGAGCTCGGCCCCGATTCGAACCCGGTGAGCCTGGAATACACCGTCGCCGATCCCCGCGAGCCCATGCGGATCCTCGGCCAGCTCACCCGCGGGCGGTTCGTGGTCCGGCTCCTGGGTCGCCGCACCGAGCGGGCCCGCGAGTTCCCCGCTCCACCTCCCGCGGCGGTGGTCGACGATTCGGTGTTCGCCCTCTACCTTCCGGTCGCCTGGCAGGGACGCCCCCGCCCGGTGACGGTGACGGCCGTCTTCCCTCGCGCCGGGCGACGAGAGCTCCTGACGGTGCAGGACCTCGGCATCCAGTCCACCACGCTGAACCGCGACCCCGCGGCGCTGCGGCACATTACGGTGACGGGGGGTGAGAACCGCCTGGTGCATCTCTGGCTCGGCGCCGACGGCCGGCTCGCGAAGGTCGAGGTGCCGTCGCGGCGGCTCGTCGCCGAGCGAGCGCCCGCGTCCTGAGGTTAGATTCGTCGCGTCTCGAAACTTGCCGCGGGCGCGTCGCGTATGAGGAAGCTCATGAAGCCTCTGCTCTTGTCCGTCGGGCTCTTCGTCTGCCCAGCCATCGCCATCTGCCAACAACCCGTCCCCGCGACTCTCTCTCTCGCCGATGCCATCGCGCTCGCCCGACAGCACAATCCGGCCTACCGGCAGACGATCCACGACCGCGCGCCGGCGGCGTGGGGTGTCCGAAACGCCTGGTCGAGCCTGTGGCTCCCCAGCGTGACCGCGTCGGGCGGCGTGGGTTACGCGGGCCCCGGCGAGCAGAACTTCCTCACCTCGAGCTTCTCGCAGAGCGTGTCGACGTGGTCCTCGAACTACAGCTTCCTCCTCGACTGGACCCTGAACGGGCAGACGCTCAGCGAGCCGGGGCTCCGGAAGGCGCAGCTGAACGCCGCGCAGGCCGACGTCGTCGGCGCGGAGACGAATCTCGTGACCGCGGTGACCCAGCAATACCTGACGGTGCTGCAGGCGCGGGACAACGCCGAAGTGGCGCGACAGCAATTGGATCATGACGAGCAGTTCCTGAAGCTGGCGCAGGCGCGCTACGAGGTAGGTCGCGCGTCATTGATCGATGTGCGGCAGGCGCAGGTGGCCCGAGGTGCGGCCGAGGTGTCGCTGCTGCGCGCGCGCACCGCCGTGCAGGTCGAGAAGCTCCGGCTGTTCCAGCAGATCGGCGTGTCGGCGCCGGTGGATCTCGGGACGGTGCAGCTCACCGACACCTTCAGCGTCCAGACCCCGACCTGGCGGCTGAGCGACCTGCTCGGGATGGCCGAGCAGCAGAACCCCTCGCTCAAGGCGCTCCGCGAGCGGGAGCGCGCCGCCGGGTGGGGCGTGAAGGCGGCCTCATCGAGCTGGGGTCCGTCGGTATCCCTGTCGGCCGGCTGGTCCGGGTTCACGCAGCAGCTGTCGGACATCAATCCGACGATCGGGAGCGCGCGGGCGAGCGCGGCGGCCGACTCCGCCACGTGCGTGTACGCGAACAGCGCGTGGTTCAACGGGGGACCGGGGCAGGTGCCGCTCGACTGCTCTATCTACACGTTCTCGCCGCAACCGATCCCCCTGTGGGGCAACTTCAGGCAGCCACTGCTGGTATCGCAGGCCAAGGCGCAGCAGCAGGATCTGCAGGAGTCGGTGCGGGCGCGCGGGCTCCAGGTGCAGACCGACGTGAGCCAAGCGTATCTGACGCTCGAGACGGCGTTTCAGACCATCGCCATTCAGGACACGAACCGCACCGCGGCACGCGAGCAGCTGCTGCTCGCCACGGAGCGCTACCGCGTCGGCTCGGGAACGTTCTTCGAGCTGCTCGACGCCCAGGTCGCGGGGCTGCGGGCCGAGACCGACTACATCAACGCCGTGTACGACTATCACAAGGCGCTGGCCGCGCTCGAAGCGGCGGTCGGCCGACCGCTGCGGTAACCGGAGGATCCGACTGCCATGTCCAAACGGAGCAAAGTGCTGGTGGGTGCGGGCGCCGTGGCGCTGATCGTCGGAATCGTGGCGATCAGCGCCGGCGCGCGGCGGGACCGCGGCCAGGAAGTGCGGTTCGAGACGGCGGCCCGGCGCGATCTCGTCGCCGCCGTGACCGCGAGCGGCAAGATCCAGCCCAAGAAGAAGGTCGACGTCTCGGCCGACATCACGGGACGGATCACGAAGATCGCGGTGCGCGAAGGCGACTTCGTGAAGCAGGGCCAGTTCCTGATCCAGATCGACCCGACGATCTACGAGGCGAACCTGCAGCAAGCCGCGGCCACGATGGCTTCGCCCTGCGGCGCACCAAGGAGCTCCACACCCAGAGCCCCAACCTGATCTCGACGGAGCAGCTGGAGCAGGCGCAGACGGCGTTCGACATCGCCGAAGCCAACCTGAATGCGGCGCAGCACCAGGTGGACCAGGCGCGCGCCGCGGTGCAGTCGGCGCGCGACAATCTCCGCAAGACGACGCTCATCGCCCCCATGACGGGCCGGGTGACACGACTGGCGGTGGAGGAGGGTGAGGTGGCGGTGCCGAGCACCTTCTCGAAGGACATCGGCCTGCTGCTGACGGTCTCCGACCTGTCGGTGATCCAGGCCAAGGTGAAGGTGGACGAGACGGACGTGGTGCGCGTCCACCTCAGCGACTCCGTCGAGGTCTCGATCGACGCGTTTCCCGACACCGTCTTCATCGGCCGCGTGACCAAGGTGTCCGATTCGAGCGTGCGCGACGCAACCGCGACGGCGACCGGCCAGAGCGACCGGGCGGTGGATTACGAAGTCGAGATCACGCTCGACAAGCCGCCCACCGACATCCGCCCGGATCTCTCCGCCACGGCGCGGATCGTCACC
>QHTS01000181.1 GCA_003220905.1 Gemmatimonadota bacterium
CCACCGCGTGCAGCAACGCGACCACGAGGAGGGGAATGCCCGCGGAGTCCGCCAGGACCCGGCGCGCAAGGCGGTCCAGCTGCTCGTCGCCGTACGACGGAAGCGCCCAGCGCCCCAGTTCGCGGACGTCGTCCGTCCCGAATCCCCGGAGCTGCATGGCGGTGCCGGCGAGCTCACGACCGACGCGGGCGCGCACCTCGTCCAGCTCCGGGCCGGCGGGGTGCGGCGCGACCGTGAGGAGGAAGGCGACGGGCGAGCCCGCCAGGTCGCGCATGATCCCCCCGAGCGCGAGCAGCGACTCCCGGTCGAGCCAGTGCGCGTCATCCACGAACACGACGACCGCCTGTTCGTCCGCGACGGCCTGCAGCACGTCGGCGAGGGCGCGCCCGGGCGCGCCGGGCGGCGCCGTGCCGCGCAGCTGCGCGAGCGCGGCAGGCGGAGCCCCGGCGACCCCCGGGGCATCGAGCAATCCGCCCCGCGCGATCCCGAAGACCCCGCTCCATGCGTCGCTGTGGTCGGCGGCGACGGCGCGCACCGCAGCGACAACTGCGCCGTCGAGCCGGGCCCGCGACGCGAGTTCTTCCGCGAGCCGGGTCTTCCCGGCGCCCGCGTCGCCCTCGATGACGGCGACCGTCGCCCGCCGCTTGGCCCGGCACGCGGTCCACGCGGCCGTGAGCCGCTCGAGCTCGAGAGCGCGCCCCACCAGCGGGGCGCGACGCGACCCTGACGTGCGCGCGGCCGCGTCGCGCACCGCCTTTGGGAGTCGCCAGGTGCGCTCCAGCCGCACCCGCTCGGCGAGCGCGCGGGTCTCGGCGTCCGGCTCCGCGCCGAGCTCCCGCTTCAGTCGCGACGCGAACTCCTCGAACAGGGCCAGCGCCCCTCCCCGGTCTCCCGCGAGCGCGAGCGTCCGCAGCGCGCTCCGGACCGCGGTTTCAGGGCGCCAATCGAGCTCCCGCGCGCGCTGCACCGCATCGTGGGCCGCCGCCACATTCCCGGCCGCGAGCAGCTGTTCGGCGCGGTGCACCAGCACGTCCACCGAGCGACGGCACCAGTGCTGGCGCTCCGCGGCCAGCCAGTCGTCGAACGCCGAGGCACCCCGGACGCTGAATCCTTCGAGGAAGTCCCCGTTGATCAGCGCGGCCGCACCGGCGTAGTCGCCCGCCGCCGCCAGCGTCTCCAACGTGTCGGTGTCGAGCTCGATCGTGCCGGGTGCGATCCGGACCTGAGCCGTGTCGGACTCGAAGCCGTCGTCGCCCGCACACAGGCGGAGCACGTGCACGGCTTCGTTCAGCGAGTGGCGCGCCTTCTCCTCCGGCTTCTCGCCCCACAACAGGCCGATGAGGTGATCGCGCGTTCGCAGGCGTTTGGGTGAGCGGGCCAGATAGATGAGTAGCGCGAGGTTCTTCTTCCACAGGAGCTTGGCCGGCGCGGCCGCGCCGTTCACGCTCACGTCCGCTGGGCCGAGGGCGCGGACCACGATCACGTGGCTTCCTTGCAGCCGAGGGTCTCGAGCCGGCGAACAGCGCTGTCGGCGCGGGCGCGGTAGGGTGGGTCGCCTTGCGACCACAACCGGGCGACGTCGCGATACGCGTGACACGCTTCGTCGTGCCGGCCCTCCCGGTCGAGGAGCGCCGCACGCCGCCACCGGGCGAAAGTCCCGAACGCCCAGTCAACGTCGCCGACCTGAGGATCGCCCGCGGGTAACCCAAAGGCATCGTTGTTCTGGTACCACAACAGCTCGCGGATGGCGTCGCTCGCTTGGCCTGCGGCCGTCGACCATTCCGCCCGCAGCACGTGGAGCACAGTTCGGAAGAATGGATCGACTGGCATCGCTCCCGAGAGCGCCGGAGCCTCGAGCTCTCGGAGCCCGTCCGAAGCGCTCAGCGCGTCGCCGTAGCGCCCGCGACGGGCGAAGCCATCCGCCGTAAGCAGGCGCTCGAGGGGTCGGGGCATGGGCTCCCCCGCGATCAACCTCTGATAGCGCGCGGTGTCCGCGCCACCCAACTTTCGGGAGGCGAGCGTGAGCAACCATGCGGCCCGGCGCCGCATCCCTGCCGGCGTGGAGGGGGAATCCGCTTCGCGCGCCAGGATGTGGGCGATGCGCGGCCAGGCGCCCGCGTCATCACGTGCCTCAAACCCGAGCAGCAGGAGTATTCCATCGAGCTCCGGCTCCATGAGCTCTAATTCCGGCCGATCACGCAGCCGGCCGAGGTCGGCACGCGCAGCGGCAAGCTGCCCGAGTGAGACTCGGCCCATTGCGGCCGCGATGAGCCCGGAACGCTGCAGGACGCGATCGGGAGAGGCCGCGAACAGGTCCCCCATCTCGACGGCACCGGTCGGCGCGTCGAATGTCGCGATGTAGCGCGGCCCGGCGGCGAGCCCGGGGAACTGCTGAATGCCCTCCGAGGCGAGGGCACCGACGATCACGCCGTGCACCGCGACGGAGTCAAGGAACCGCGAGGCGTAGCCCGAGCGCAGCAACGCTCGCAACGCCACCGTGAACGGATCGCTCGGGTCCCCGAGTGCCTCCAGTTGTGACCACGCGGCGCGCGCGCCGGCGGAGTCGCCCTCGGCCGTCAGCGCCCATGTGAGGTGCTCCAAGGCGGGGCCGAAGGCCGGACGCAGGTGCGCGGTCATTTGAAACGCTTCCACAGCCTCGGCACGGGAATACCCGACCAAGGGGCCGCGATGGTACAGCTCGTCGGCCAGCTGGAGCCACGCCGGGAAGAAGTCGCGCCACTCGCGCGTGGTTTGCCGCAGCGCGTCGAGGCGCGCTCGCAATGGCAGGCTGACCGCGCGCATCAGGCTCTGATAACGCGTGGGGAAGGAGCCTAGGTGCGGATAGTAGTGCGCCATTAAGGCGGAGTCGGGCTCGCGAGCGAGCCACTGCTGCACCTCGCGGTGCCGCCAGTAGCACAGCCGGCACGTCGAATCGATCGCTTCCGCCGTTGCATACGCCGAGTCAGCCTCTCCCCAGCGGGCCTGCGCGAACAGTCGCTCGGCCGCGAGCCAGGCGGCGAGGCCACGCGCCGTCCGGGGCAACGCGTTGATGGGGAGCACCGGATCCAGTGGGTTCTCGCGATTCCAGATCTCGCGCACGATCCCGTATGCTAGCGTGTCTGAGACCGCATCGAGATGGCCCGTGTCGCCACGGGCCGCGATCGCGGGGTCAGCCTCCCTCCCCGCCGCCACCCTGATCTCGGCGCGAAGCGAGTCTCCGCGCTCACACACCACGCCGTTAACGACCACGCTCGATCGGGTGAGGAACCACGGCGGGTGGGTCGGTCCGCGCACCGAGAAGTCCACGTAGCCCTGCAGGTCGCGGACCAGGTGACGCGCCAAGCGATCTCCGCCGCGCCCGCGGGTGGCGCACTTGTCGTCGAACGGTGCTACGACAACGTGTAACGTGCCGCTCGGGTGGAACGGCCACGTCTCCTTGATCACCGCCCGCGCCGTGAATGCCGCCAGGAACGCTCCGACAATCACTCCCCCGATCGACAGCCACATCGTTCGCCACTGGTACTTGGACCCCCGCGTACGCCACAGTTCGCGCCGGAACAGCGTCGCATGCGGCCAGCGATCATTCGGGTCCAACTCCATGGCCCGACGTAACACGCGGGCGACGTTGAGCGGTACGCCGGTCCAGTCTCCATCCGTGGGCGCGCATTTTTCCCAGCGGCGACCCGTGAACGCTTCGTAAATCACCATGCCGGCCGCATACATATCTGTGCGCTCGTTCGCCTCGACGCCAAGGAACTGCTCCGGCGCCATATACGCCGCCGTCCCCTGCAGCGTCTGCGCATCGGTCTGCTCTACGGCCGTGATGCGGCGGGCGATACCGAAGTCCGTCAGCACGCCTCCCTCTTCGTCGAGGAAGACGTTCGCTGGCTTCACGTCCCGATGGATCACACCCTTTCGGTGGGCTTTCCCGAGCGCCGCCAGCAAGTCACGCCCGACCTTACGCGCGGCGTCGACGGGCAGTCGTCCATGCTTCGCGAGATGGCTCTGGAGGGTGTCGCCCTCCAGGTAGTCCATCACATAGAAGTTCAGGCCATCCTTCTCATGCACCGAATGCACGGGAACGATGTTAGGATGCCGCAGATTCGCGAGGATGCGAGCTTCGTCGACAAACTGCTTGACGGACTGCGCCGTCCACAGCTCGGGCCGCAGCACTTTGACGGCAACGAGGCAGTCGAGGGCCACGTCGCGCGCCAAGTAGACGGTTCCCATGCCGCCGCGTCCGAGCTCGGGCAACAGCTCGTACTCAGGCGCCAAAGCCGCACGCAGGCGCTCAGGGAAGGCCGACACGTTACCTGGACGGGAGAACATTCCGGCCGCCGCCCCGAAAGTCAAACGGCCCCGGAGGTGCGGGGCCGTTTCACGGCGGCACTAGCGTCGCGGGGTTACTGCACCGTGATCGCGATGTGCATCCCCAGCGCGACGTGCGGCAGGCAGAAGCCCTTGTAGACGCCTGCGGGCGCGCCTGCAAATGCGACGTCGTACTTCTCATTCGGCTGGGTGAGGAACGGTCCGGTGAGATCGCCCATCGCGTTCGGCATCCCCTTCTTCAGGGCGTCGGCGCCGCCCTTCGGGATCGAATCGGCGTAGAAGGCGACGTTGTGCGGACCGCCCGATACGTTGATGAACCGTACCGTCGTGCCAGTCTTGATGCTGAGCTTGCTGGGCTCGAACGCGGCTACGCTCGTGCCGTTGCCGGTCATCTTCACTTCGACCACCGCGCCGGCAGGCGCAGCGGCCGGCGCGGGTGTGGCAGCCTCGGCCTGGGACGCTGCCGACTTCTTGTCGCCGCCGCAGGCGACGATCGCGAACGCGGCGAGCGAGGTGAACAGGGTGAACCGCATTGCAGACTCCCTCCGGGACGAATGACGAGACAGCGCTTGTGAACGCGTTCACAATATATCTGCGGGTTGTCAAAACGGGAGCCCTCCCAACACGGGGCCGTTGCGTTTTCGCACCACCACGACGACACTGATGCGCATGCCGGAGCCGTCCGTACCGCTCATCCCCGCGGCCGAACTCGCACGTCGCCTCGACCAGGGCGAACACCTGCAGCTGCTCGACATCCGATCGGCGGAGCGGGTCGCCCAGGGACGTGTCACCTTCGGCGCCACGCTCGATTTCCGCGCCCTCGCGGCATCGCAGCTGTACCAGCTCGCGACGCTCGACCCGCTGGGGCTCGACCCCGCGACCCCGGTCGCGGTAATCTGTGGGCACGGCAACTCGAGTACCGAGGCCACCCGCTTCTTGCGCGAGCGGGGATTCGAAGCGTACTCGGTGGCGGGCGGGATGGCGTCGTGGGAAACAGTCTACCTCCCGCGCCGCCTGTCTCCGACTCCCGCGCTCGAGCACGTGATCCAGGTCGACCGCGTGGGCAAAGGCGCGCTCTCCTATGTGCTCGTGAGCGACGGGGACGCCGTCGTCGTCGACCCGGGCCGCCACCTGCAGCCGTACGAGGCGTTGCTCGAGGACCTCGGGGCCACGGCCGCGGCGGTGATCGACACCCACATGCACGCCGACTATTTGAGCGGCTCCCGCGCCGCCGCCGCCCGCTGGCAGGTCCCATACTTCGTGCACCCCGACGACGCCCGTTCGCCGTACGACGGCGCGGAGGGCCGATTCGCCCACCAGCCGCTCACAGAGGGCGACACGATCGCGTTCGGGCACGCGACGCTCGTCGCCGCTCACGTCCCGGGACACACGCTGGGCAGCACGGCGCTCGTCGCCGACGAGGCGCTCGCGCTGACGGGCGACTTTCTGTTCGTGCAGTCGGTGGGGCGCCCCGATCTGGCTGGCCAGCGCGACGCGTGGACGGCGCGGCTGTGGGACAGCCTGGAACGGGCACGACGCGAGTGGCCGGGTGACCTGCTTGTCCTCCCGGCGCACTATGCGAGCGAACGCGAGCGGCGCGCGGATCGAAGCGTCGCCGCACGGTTCGACGTGATCGCCGCGACGAACGAGGCGGTCGCCATCCAGGACCCGCGCGCCTTCCTCGCCTGGGTGACCGCGCACACCACCACGCCGCCCGAGACTTATCGCACGATCAAGCTTGCGAATCTCGGGCTCGTGGACGTCGCCGACGCAGAGGCGGAGCTCCTGGAATTTGGGCCGAACCTCTGCGCGGTGGGATAAAAAGGGAGCAGGGAGCGGGGAGCAGGGAGCAGAACGCTCCGGCGCCCAGTCAGCTACTGCTCCCCGCTCCCGGCTCCCCGCTCCCTCCTATGCCACCGGCGCTTGCAGTACCACATACACCCAATCCGTTCCGCCCAGCGTATGCATCCCGTACGGCACGCCCGCCGGAATGTGCACGAGATCGTTCGCCGAGACTTCGATCCGATCCCCGTCCAGCACCATCACTCCGCGGCCCGCGATCGTGAAGATGAGAAGCCCGGTGTCGTACTCCACCGAGATGGGCACCGCGGCCCCCGGCTCCATGACCGTGTGCTCGAAGCTGAGGCCGTGCAGCATGCCCGGGAGATTGAGAACGGTATGGCGACGCAGCTGGTCTGCGGTGCTGGGCAACCTCGCAAGGCGGCGATATGTGTAG
>QHTS01000182.1 GCA_003220905.1 Gemmatimonadota bacterium
AGTGCCTCCGCAGTCGCGGGGCCGATCGCCGCGACCGCCGCGCGCGCCACGTCGCGGGGCGAGAGGTCCCACTCCGGCAGCCGGTCACACACAACCTGCACGGCGTTCTGACTGGTGAAGACGATCCAGTCGTACGGCGGGACGCGGCTGAGCGCGGCGCGGAGCGCGGCGAGATCGGTGAGCGGCGCGATGCGGATCGTCGGTGCGGCGACGACCTCGGCGCCGAGCGCCTCCAGCTCCCGCACGAGGTCGCCCGCCTGCTCGCGCGCGCGGGTGACCGCGATGCGCCGGCCCGCGAGCGGGTGGGCGCGGGCGGGACCCGGCGGGCGCGGCGTGTGTGACATAGATTGGTGCAATCTACAATGCTCCGCTCCCTGCGCTCCGCGCTCGCGCGCTTCGCCGTGCGGCGGGCGGCCGCCTGTCAACGCGACGCACCCAAGCGCGCCGACCTGTGGCTGCGGCTCGGCTGCGCGGTCGCCCCGACGTTCGCGGAATCCCATCCAGCGCTGGTGCGGTTGCGGCGCGCCATCGAAGACCGCTGGGGCGCGGTGGCCGCGGCGCAGGAAGCGGCGCAGCGCTTCCCCGCGAATCCCGACGCCTGGATGCTGCTGGGGGAGGCCTGGCTTATGGTCTTCCGCCAGCAGGACGCGCTCGTGGCGTACGAGCAGGTGCTCACGCTGGAGGAGCGTCCGGATGCCGCGCTCGCGGCGGGCGATCTGTATCGCCGCGCCGGTCGCCACGCCGACGCGGCGGCGCGGTTCGCCCGCGCGTACGCGGCCGGCGGCGGTGCCGAGGCGCTGCGGCTCAACGCCCAAGCGCTGTTCCTGGCGGGCGACTTGCGCGCCGCCGACGAAGCGCTGCACCTCTGGGCCACGCAGGTTCCCGACGGGCTGGCACGCCTGTCCGAGGCGCGCGCCGCATTGTTCCCGGAGAAGCGCGGCGACTAAGGCTTGTTGGCGCGGCGGTACAGGGAAACTGCGTACGCGATCAAAATGACCGCCGTCACGATGTACGCCGCCACCGCGTAGCCGGCGTTCTGGGGCACGTCAGACAGGGCCGGCCTCCGGGCTCCCCCCGCGCTGCGCGTCGCGCGCGAGCGACAAGGCGTAACGCTGCGTCACGAATCCCACGTACAACAGCGTGAACGCCGTCAGGGAAAAGAGCCACGTCGCCAGCATGCTGCTCGGCAATGACGGCGCGCTCGGCTTCAGGATGATAGGCTGGGGATGCAGCGTGCGGAACAGGAAGACGCTCAGGTGGATGAAGGGCACCAGACACATCCCGCAGATGCCGAGCACAGCGGCGTAGCGGGCGCGGAGCCCCGGATCCCGCACGGCCCCGCGCACGAGAAGATATCCCACGTACAGGAAGAAGAGGAACAGGGTGGACGTGAGCCGGGCATCCCAGGTCCACCACGTCCCCCAGATCGGCTTCCCCCAGATGGGGCCGGTCGTCAGCACGATGGTCGCGAACACCGTGCCCACCTCCGCCGACGCTTCGGCGAACCGGTCCAGCCGCGGATCCTTCAGGAACAGGTAGAAGGTCCCCGCCAAGCCCACGAGGATCATCGCCGCCTCGGTCCAGAGCGCGGCGGGCACGTGCAGATAGAAGATCTTCTGCGCGGGCCCCTGCAACCGCTCCACCGGCGTGAACGCCAGCGCCCGAACGTACACGGCGGCGACGCACACCAGCGCGACCAGCGTGATCCGACGACCCTTGTGCGCCAGGCTCATTCGTCCACCGTAAAGCGAAACAGGAAGCTCGCGAGCGACACGAACACGATGTCGTAAGCGGCGAGCAACTTAAGGTACCCCACCGCCTCGCTCAAGGGACGCCCCCCGAGGAGCCGCGCCGTGACCTGCACGGCACCGATGAGCGGGGGGACCAGGAACGGCAACAGAATCACCACGAGGAGCAGCTCGGCGAACCGGGTTCGAATCACGAGGGCGCTGAACAGCGTTCCCACCGCGACGAACCCGAGCGTCGCGAGCGCGATGACTCCGATGAGCGGGACCAGCACGCGACCCACGGGCACGTCGAAGAACAGGACGAACAGCGGCAGCCCGACGCCTTCCACCACCGCCACGAACACCAGATTCGCGATCAGCTTGCCCCAGTAGAGGCTGGTGCGGCTGAGCGGCGACACCAGGAGCCCCTCGAGCGCCTGGTTTTCGAGCTCGAGCTGGAAGGCGCGGTTCAGGGCGAGCATCGCGGCGAACGTGAACGTCACCCAGAGAATGGTCGGGGCGAGATCGATGGTGGGGACGGCCGTGGGGTCGCGTCCGAAGTTGAACACCGTGAGGACGAGCGCGGTGAACACCACGGCCGAGATGAGGGCCGTGCGCGTGCGGAACTCGAGCACCAGGTCTTTACGCGCCACCGTCCACGCCTGCACGAGCAGTTCACCCATCGACCACCGCCCGCCGGTACGCCTCGGCGATCTCGGCGGGCCCCCGCCCGCCCCGCGGCGCGAAATGGACGAACCGTCCGCGACGCTGGAACGCCACGTCGGTCGCGAGCTCGACCCCCTCGTCCACGTTGTGCGTCGCCAGCACGAGCACGCGGCCCCCCCCCGCCGCACCGCCAACGCGCAGCTCCCCGAGGAGCGCCCGGAGCTCGGCCGCCGCGGCGAGATCGAGCCCCGTGAACGGCTCGTCGAGGAGCAGGACAGACGGATCGTGAATCAGGGCCTTGGCGATCGCCGCTCGCTGCGCCAGACCCCGGGAGAGCGACCACACCGGCTGATCCGCCCGACGGGCCATGCCGAGACGCCCGAGCACCTCGGCGGCGCGGGGACCGCGGCGCGCGGCGGGCACCCCGTAGAGCGCCGCCCAGAAGAGCAGGTTCTCGCGTACTGTGAGGTGCTCGTAGAGGTGGGATTGGTGGCCGATCCAACCGATGGCGCGCCGCCCGCCGGTCACATGCACTGACCCCACCTGGGGGTGGATCAGACCCGCGAGCACCTTGAGGAGTGTGGTCTTGCCCGCGCCGTTCGGCCCGAAGATCGCGAGCGTCTGGCCCGACGTGAGGTCGAAGGACACGCCGTCGAGCGCGACCACCTGTCCCCTGCCCTCACCGAAGGCGTGCCGCAGGCCCTCAGCCGAGAGCATCGATGCGGGCGGCGAGATCTTCCAGGTCGAACGGCTTGACGAGGTACCCCGAGTGGCCGAGGTCCAGCACGTTGATGAGCGGCTCCATGCTCACGTACGAGGTTGTGACGATCACGGGGAGCGAAGGCTGCGACTGACGGATCTCTTGCAGCAGGGTGATACCGTCGGTGTCGGGCAGTCGGAGATCGAGCACCAGCACTTCGGGGTGGAACTCGTCCATCTGGCGGCGAGCCTCGCTCCCGCTCGCGGCGAAGGCCAGGTGGTAGCGTTCGGCGAAGAATCGCCGATAGGTCCGCCGCAGCGTCGACTCGTCCTCGACGAACAGCACTTTGCGCCGCGGGCCGAGGGTGGGGGACCCCATGGGGGGCCAATATATGCGGGTCCCCCCCGCCGTCTACGGGCGACTCAGCGGGCCGCTCTCCAGCTCGAACAGGTCGTCGAGCTTGGTCAGCACCAGCAGGAATCGCAGCTCCTCGTTGGCCCCGCGCAGGCACACCGTCAGTCGGCGCTCCGCGGCCTTCCGCTGGATCAACATCAGGGCACCGAGGCCCGCGCTGTCGATCTGGCGTGTGCCCGCGAGGTCGATGACCAGACGCCCGGCACCCTCCGCCAGCTGTTCCAGCAGCTCGGTGGCCGCACGGCGGAACGCCGTACGTGAGTCGAGCCCCAGCTCCTCGGGCGCGGCCAAGACTTTCTCGCTCGGACGCATGGACATGGTCACCAGCTCCTCCACAGTCGGCTCCAGTAGGTCACCGGCCGGAGGTTATGCGACTCCGATGCCATACAGCTAAGCTGCGGGCCGTCAACCGCTTGTCAAAGCAGGGTGAGGCGTCTCACCCGCCCGGCTGCCGCAGACGGAATGCTTGCGGCGCAGTTTGCAAGGCCGTCTTGACCGCCGTCCATCCCGGGGGCATACCTTAGCGTATCCCCCTGAACACACGACATCCCGGGCAAGTTTTGTGCAAAAGGGGTCAGTGCCGGCTAGGAGGCAGAATCAGATGGCGAAGACGATGAAGACCACGGAGCAAACCGAGGTCAGCGAAGCGCAGATCGCTGTGCATTGGAAGGAAGAGGCGTACTATCAGCCTTCCGAGAAATTCAAGGCGCAAGCGAACCTGCGAGACCCGCACGTTTTTGACAGGTTCGGGCTCGACAAGTTCCCCGACTGCTTCAGAGAATATGCGGATATGCTCACCTGGTTCGAGCCATATCACACCGTCCTCGATACCAGCGACGCGCCGTTCTGGAAATGGTTCGCCGGCGGCAAGATCAACGCGTCGTACAACTGCGTGGACCGCCATCTGGCCAAGCACGGAAACAAGGCAGCCTTCATTTTCGTGCCCGAGCCGGAAGCGGAGCGGGACGTGGTCATCAAGTATCAGGAGCTCTCGGACCGCGTAAATGAAGTGGCTGCCATGCTTCGCGGCCTGGGACTCAAGGCCGGAGACCGCGTCACCTTTCACATGCCGATGGTCCCGGAGCTGCCGATCACGATGCTGGCGTGTGCGCGCCTGGGGGTCGCAGCCGTGTGCTGATTACGATGGACAGCTACTGGCGCAACGGCACGCTCGTCGATCACAAGGCGAACGCCGACATCGCGGTGCGGGCGGCGAAAGAGTTGGGGCAGGACGTCGACAAGGTGCTGGTGTGGCAGCGGTACCCCGGAAAGTATTCCGCCAAAACGCCGATGGTTTCGGGTCGCGATTTCTTCGTGAACGACCTGCTCAAGGAGTACAAAGGCAAGACAGTAGACCCGGTGCCCCTGCCGTCGGAAGCGCCTCTGTTCCTGATGTACTCGAGCGGCACCACCGGCAAGCCCAAGGGCGCACAGCACAGCATCGCGGGGTATCTGGCCTACGTGACCGCCACGTCCAAATGGATCCTCGACATTCATCCAGAAGATATCTATTGGTGTATGGCGGACATCGGCTGGATCACCGGGCATTCCTACATCGTCTACGGTCCCCTGGCGAACGCGGCGACGAGCGTGCTGTACGAAGGCGTGCCGACGTTTCCCGACGCGGGACGGCCGTGGCGGATCGCCGAGCGCCTGAAGGTGAACATTTTCCACACCGCGCCGACGGCGATTCGGATGCTGCGGAAACTCGGTTCCCAGGAGCCGCGCAAGTACCAGTACCATTTCAAGTCCATGACGACGGTGGGCGAGCCGATCGAACCCGAGGCCTGGCGCTGGTACTACGACGAGGTCGGCAAACGGGAAGCCGTTATCACCGATACGTGGTGGATGACCGAAACAGGAGGATTTCTCGGAACCACGGTGCCCGCGATTCATGCGATGAAGCCGGGGAGCTGCGGTCCCGCCGCGCCGGGGATTCATCCGGTCATTTACGACGAGACCGGCGCGGAGATCCTCAAGGGTTCGGGCAAGGCGGGCAATATCTGCATCCGACATCCCTGGCCCGGCATCATGCAGACGATCTGGGGCGACCACGACCGCTACATCAAGACGTACTACAGCAAGTACAACAAGAATCCCCGGAGCAAGGACTGGCGCGACTGGCCGTTCCTGTGCGGCGACGGCGCGGTGCAGGCGGCAGACGGCTATTACCGCATCCTGGGCCGTATCGACGATGTGATCAATGTGGCCGGCCACCGCCTCGGTACGAAGGAGATCGAGTCCGCGTGCCTCACGGTCCCGGAAGTCGCCGAAGCCGCCGTTGTGCCGGTCCAAGACGAGTTAAAGGGACGCGTGCCTGAGGTGTACATCGCCGTCAAACCGGGCGTGCAGCCGAGTCAGGACGTGATCGACCGCGTGGTCAAGGCGAACGAAGAAGTGATCGGTAAGATCGCGCGGCCCAAGCACGTGTACATCGTGCCGGACATGCCCAAGACGCGTTCGGGGAAGATCATGCGCCGCGTGCTCGCGGCCATCTCGAATCGCAGGGATGTCGGCGATGTGACGACGCTCGCGAACCCGGATGTGGTCGAGCAGATCCGCACGATGGTTCAGGGCAAGGACACGATAACCACGCAGGAAGCGCTCCCGGAGGACATCGCCACATTCGGCCAGAATGAATGAAGCGCGCTAGAGCTCGACCTGCGTTCCCACCTCGAACACCTGGTTCGCCGGGATCTTGAAGAAGGCGGTGGCGCGCAGCGCGTTGCGCGACATGAACGCGAACAGCTGCTCCCGCCACTGGGCCATGCCGGGCCGGTCGGAGGCGACGAGCGTCTCGCGGCCGAGGAAGAACGTCGTTCCCTCCATCCGGATGTCGAGCGTTTTCACGCGGCAAGCCCCGAGCACGTCGTCGATGTCCGGATCGTCCATGAAGCCGTAGCGGGCGACCACGGTGTGGAATCCCTTTCCGATGTGTCGCATGGTCACGCGCTCGCGCGGCTCCACGTGGGGAACGTCTTCCGTCACGACGGTGAGGAACACGACCTTTTCGTGCAGCACCTTGTTGTGGGCCAGGTTGTGGACGAGCGCCGGGGGCGTGTGATCGGCGGTGCCGTACATGAAGACGGCGGTGCCGGGCACGCGGATCGGCGGCTCCGCCGCGAGATCGGCGAGCAGCATCTTGAGTGGCACCGTCTTCTCCAGCATGCGCTTCGCGAGGATCTCGCGCCCGCGCTTCCACGTCGTCATCAGCAGGAAGATGGCCGCCGCGATCACCAGGGGGACCCAGCCCCCGTAGCGGATCTTGAGCATGTTCGCGCCGAAGAACAGCACGTCCACCCATAAGAAGAGCCCGGACACGGTGGCGGCCCGCGCGAAGCTCCAGCGCCACACTTCACGGCTCATCACGTAGAACATCAGCGTCGTGATGAGCATCAGCGTGGACAGGGCCACGCCGTACGCCCCGGCGATGTTGCTGGACGTGGGCTGCTCCGTGTTGGCCGCGTGGAACCCCAGCACCAGCACGCAAGTGAGCACCATCAGGCCCCAGTTCACCGCCGGGACGTAGATCTGGCCGATCTCGCGCGACGAGGTGTGCTCGATCCGGAGCCGCGGGCTGTAGCCGAGCTGCACCGCCTGACGGGTCAGGGAGAACGCGCCCGAAATGACCGCCTGCGACGCGATGATCGTCGCCGCGGTCGCGAGGCCGATCAACGGGAATAAGGCCCAGGCGGGGGCGAGATGGTAAAATGGGTTCTCGGCCGCGGCCGGATCACGGAGCAGGAGCGCTCCCTGGCCGAAATAGTTCAGCAGGAGACAGGGGAGCGCGACACTGAACCACGCCATCTGGATGGCGCGATGGCCGAAGTGTCTGAGATCGGCATACAGCGCCTCGCCACCCGTGACGACC
>QHTS01000184.1 GCA_003220905.1 Gemmatimonadota bacterium
AGGTCGCCTGACTGCGCCCGGGCAACGAGAATGTCGGGAACCGCGATAGAAATCGTCATCTCCTGAAAACCTATGATGCGTCAACTACGAAATACGTCGCGGGAAGGCGTCACGAAAACGGCGTCTCGGAACAACGTACGGCGACGCTGTCCCGCGACGTCGTTCCGTGACGTAGTTCCGAGACGCCGTCTAACCGATTGCTATTCGGCGACTTGCGGCTATTTTCCAGCATGCCCGATCTCGACAAGGCTACGCTGCACACCTGGCTGCACCACTGGCAGGACGAATACGACGCCGCCTACCTCTACCTGGTGCTGGCCGGCCAGGAGCCGGACCAGAAGCGCAAGGACGTCTACATCAAGCTGGCGGGGGTGGAGGAGCGTCACGTCCAGATGTGGGAGCAGCTCCTCGCGGAGCACGGCCACCGGGTGGGCCGGCCGCGCCCCTCCCTGAACGCGCGGCTCCGAGCCTGGTTCGGGCGCCGGTTCGGGCCCACCTACCTACTGCCGCTGCTGCTGCGCGAGGAGGGGCAGGAGGTGAAGGGGTACATGGACCTCCACAAGGAGGCCAGCTTCGACGACGCGCGGGACGTCTCGCTCAAGCTCGCCAAGGAGTCGGCCGCGCATGCCGAGACGCTGGCGGGTCTCGCCGGCCGGGCTGCGGAACCCTGGCACAAGACAGGGTCGGGGGGGTTCCTGCGCAACGTCGTTTACGGTTTCAACGATGGCCTGACCGCGAATTTCGGGTTGGTGGCCGGCGTGATCGGCGCCGCCGTGGCGCCGCACATCGTATTGCTGTCGGGAATCGCCGGGATGTTCGCCGACGCGCTGTCGATGGGCGCCTCGGGCTACCTCGCCGCGAAGAGCGAGCAGGAGGTGTACGACCACGAGATCGCGATGGAGAAGGAAGAGATCCGGATCATGCCCGAGGTGGAGGAAGAGGAGCTCGCCCTGGTATACCAGACGAAGGGGATCGAAGCCGGCATCGCGCGCAAGATGGCGGCCGAGGTCATGCGTGATTCGCAGCGGGCGCTCGACGAGCAGGTGCGGGAAGAGCTGAAGATCGGGGAGGCCCACGCGACGCCGTTCAAGGAGGGGTGGCTCACCGGCGTGTCGACGGCGGTCGGCGCGTTCATCCCCGTGGCGCCGTTCCTCCTGTTCAGCGGCCGCACGGCCGCCTGGATCGCCTTCACGATCGCGATGCTCTCGCACTTCGGGGTGGGCGCGGCGCGCAGCTTTTTCACGGGGCGCGGCGTGATCCGCAGCGGCGTCGACATGTTCGTGGTGGGGCTGGGCGTCGCGGGAGTGGGCTACCTGGTCGGCGACCTGGTCGCGAAGATACTGTGACGGCGTGGTGAGCGGTGAGTGGTTGACACCGGTCGCAACCACGCACCACTCACCACGCCTTTTTCGTCACACGACGAGATTCAACAATCGATCCTGGACATAGACCGTCTTTCTGACCGGCTTCCCGTCCACGAATTTCCTGACCGATTCGTCCCGCATGGCGAGTTCGACGACCTGCGCTTCTGTCGCGCCCCGCGCCACGATCACCCGCCCGCGGACCTTGCCGTTCACCTGCACCACCACTTCCACGTCCCCGGCTGCGGCGAGCCGTTCGTCGAACGCAGGCCACGTCGCGCTGAAGATCGACCGCTCATGTCCGAGTAACGACCACAGCTCCTCGGCGAGGTGCGGGGCGTAGGGGGCGAGCATGACGAGCAGGGGCTCCACCGCCTGCCTGCTCCCGGCTCCCTGCTCCCTCACGAGATTCACGTACTCCATCATCGCCGCGATCGCCGTGTTGTAGTCGAGGCTCTCGGTGTCCGCGGTGACTTTCTTGATGGTCTGGTGCAGCTTGCGCGCCACGTCGGGGGGCAACGCCGGGCTTGCGCCCGGGGTCAGTCCGACGGCCTCATGCGCGGTGGTCCACACCTTGTCGAGAAAGCGCCGGATTCCCACGATCCCGGTCTCCCGGAAGTCGCCGCCTTCCTGGAAGGGCCCGAGGAACATGAGGTACATCCGGAAGGTGTCGGCTCCCCACTGCTGGATGTAGGAGTCGGGGATCACCACGTTACCGCGCGACTTGGACATCTTCGCGCCGTCCTTGATGATGAGGCCGTGCGCCCGGAGCTTGGGGAACGGCTCCTCGAAGTGCACGTGGCCGAGCTCCCGCAGGACCATGCTGATGAACCGCGAGTAGAGCAGATGCAGCACGGCGTGCTCGTTCCCGCCGATGTAGCTCGTGACGGGAAGCCACGTCGTGGTGCGCTTCGGGTCCCACGGCCGGTCGTCGAACTCGGTGGACGGGTAGCGGAGGTAATACCAGGCCGAGTCGAGGAACGTGTCGGAGACGTCGGTCTCGCGCCGCCCCTGCGCGCCGCACTGCGGGCATTTGACGTAGTACCACTCCTTGTGCCGCGCCAGGGGGCTCACCCCGCTCGCATCGGGCCGGAAATCCTCGATCAAGGGCAGCAGGACGGGGAGGTCCCGCTCCGGCACGCCCACGGGACCGCAGCGGTCGCAGTGGATGATGGGGATCGGCGGGCCCCAGTAGCGCTGCCGCGAGATGCACCAGTCGTGCAGGCGGTACTGTACCTGAGGGGTGGCGAGACCCTTCGCCTGGAGCCACGCGACGATGCGGTGCTGGGCGTCGCGACCCGACAGCCCGTCGAACTCCCCCGAATTGACGAGGACCCCGTCCTCCGTCACGCTCGGCAGCGGCTCCCCCCCGCCGGTGCGCACCACCTCGCGGATGGGAAGCTTGAACTGGGTCGCGAACTCGAAGTCGCGCCGGTCGTGCGCCGGCACGCCCATGATCGCCCCGGTGCCGTAGTCCATGAGCACGTAATCCGCGATCCAGATGGGGATCGCCTCGCCCGTGGCGGGATTGCGGGCGTAGGAGCCGAGGAACACGCCCGTCTTGGTCTTGTCGCCCCCCCCGCCCCCCCCGCCCCCCCCCACCCGGCGGGACACGAGGTCCTTCCCCTGCACCTCACGCCGGTAGGCGTTTACCTGGCGCCGCTGCTCGTCGGCGATCAGCTGATCCACGAGCGGGTGCTCGGGCGCGAGCACGAGATACGTAGCGCCGAACACCGTGTCGGGACGGGTCGTGAACACCGGGATCTTGGCGCCGGCCGGGGTTTCGACGATCAGTTCGGCTCCCTCGCTGCGACCGATCCAGTTGCGCTGCAGCGTCCGCGTCGAGTCGGACCAGTCGAGCCGGTCGAGGTTCCTGAGCAGCCGCTCCGCGTACCGCGTGATGTTGAAGAACCACTGCTCGAGGAACCGCTGCTCGACCTTCGTGTCGGGATGGCGCTCGCAGTAGCCGTTGATCACCTGCTCGTTCGCCACGACGCTCATGTCCTTCGGACACCAATTCACCGCCGCCTTCTTCCGGAAGGCGATCCCCGCCTTGAACAGCTGCAAGAAGATCCACTGCGTCCACTTGTAATAGCGGGGGTCGGTGGTCGAGAGCTCGTGACGCCAGTCGAACATGCCGCCGAAGCGCTTCAGCTGGCGGCGGAACGTCTCGATGTTCCGGGGGATGAGCTTCGCCGGGTGCGTGCCGACCGAGAGCGCGTAATTCTCGGAATGAATGCCGAACGCGTCGAACCCGATCGGCTCGAACACGTCGTAGCCGTGCAGCCGCTTGAACCGGCCGTAGATGTCCGCGCCGGTGAACGCGAACATGTTCCCCACGTGCAGTCCCTCCGCGGAGGGATAGGGGAACATCATGAGGTTGTGGAACGGCCGGCGTGGCTGGTCCAAGTCGGGCTCGTTGGTGCGCTCGCGCGCCCACCGCTCCTGCCACCGCGCCTCGACGACCGCCGGGTCGTAGCTGGGCACCTGAGTCATAAGTGCATGAAAATAAACAGGCTTGCCCCGCCGGGTAACCCTGCGTACCTTCGCTCCCGACCCCCGACATGTCCAGCCGCACCCAGCAGCTCCGGCAGAGCTTCCTCCTCACGGGGGCCGTCGTGGCCCTCGTCCTCGTGACTGGGTTCGCCTTGCTCTCGAGCCGCAGTGTCACCCGTATCGTCGAGCGGCAGGCCAACGAACGCGGCCAGGACGTGGCCACGCACGTCGCGTCCGTCGTCGGATTGTACCTGCGGGAGCGTCGCCGGGAAGCAGAGGCGCTGGCGCAGTCGCCCGCGGTCGTGCGGGCGGCGCTCGACGGCTCGCAACAGGCGATCAGCCAGCGTCTGCTCCAGGTCGACACGCCCACCCTGGAGCGGATGTTCAACCAGCGCCGGGCGTTGGGCGGGGATCCCGACCTCGCCGCCTACCTCCGCGAGTACGTCCAGCGGTCCGAGTTCTCCGAGCTCCTCTTCACCGAGCGCCATGGGTACGCGGTCCTCGCCTCGAACCGAACGTCCGACTTCGTGCAGTCGGATGAGGAGTGGTGGCGGCGGGCGGCGGCGGATGGCGTCTACGAGGGCACGCCGCGGTACGACTCGTCGGCTGCTGCGGTGGCGCTCGAGTACGACGTGGCGATCCGGGCGCCGCGCGTGGCCGCACCGGTGGGGGTGCTCAAGGCGGTGTTCGCCCTCGACCGCCTGGCCAATCTGCTCACGGCCGCCGACGTGGGTGGCGGCGTCCGGCTGCAGGTGGTGGACGCGCAGGGCACGCTGATCGTGGCTGGAGGTGGGGGTGGGCCGAATCCAAGCGACCTGCTGCGCCCCATTCCCGAGGCCGCCGCCGTGCCGCGCCGGGAGCGCGCCGACACGGCAACGGTCCCCGGACCGACGGGGGAGGAGCTGGTGGTGACGGTCCCCGTCGACAACGGCAAGTGGTGGGTCGTGTTCCGCCAGCCCAAGGCGACGGCCTACGCCGCCGCGCGCACCACGGCGGCGAACATCGTGCTCTGGACGGTCGTGCTGTTCGGCGCGACGCTCGCGTTGCTGTTCGCGTTCTGGCGCCGCCTCAACACGCGCGTGACGGCGCCGGTCAAGGCCGCGGGGGCGATCGCGAGCCGGGTGGCGGGCGGCGATCTCTCAGTGACCGTCGTGACCGAGCAAACCGGCACGGCGGAGGTAGGCGACCTCCTGTCCTCGGTGCACACCATGGTCGTGGCGCTGCGCCGCCTGGTCGGCGCGATCCGCACGGCGGCGGACGAGGCGGCGGCGATGGCCACCGAGATTTCGGCCTCCACAGAGGAGATGAGCGCGTCGACCGAGGAGATGTCCGCCACGTGCCAGGATCTGACCAAGCGGGCGGCGGAGCAGGCCCAGCTGGTGCGCGCCGGGGCGGACGACGCGAGCAAGATCCTCCAGATCGCGACCATCCTCGCCGCGGGCGCCGAGGACTCGGTGCGACGCAACACCGTCGTCGCCGATGTCGCCCGGCGCAACAAGGACGTGTTGGATCAGAGCACCGTGCAGCTCGCGAAGCTGGCGGAAGAAGTGAACCGCGGCGTCACCGAGGCCGAAGCGCTGGCGCGGGCCTCGTCCGACATCCAGAAGTTCGTGACGCAGGCCAAGGCGGTGGCCACGCAGACGAACATGCTCGCCCTGAACGCGGCGATCGAGGCGGCGCGCGCCGGGCCGCAGGGACGCGGCTTTGCCGTGGTGGCGGACGAGGTGCGGAAGCTCGCCTCGGTGGCAGCGGCCGCGGCGGGCGACACCGCCGACACGGTGCGCGGCGTGCTCGCCCGCGTGCAGGCGACGCGCGATCGGCTGACGCAGCTCGCCCAGGGCACGGGCGTCGCGCGGGACGCGGCGCAGACGGCGGCTCAGGGCCTCGGGACGGTGGCCGCGGAGGCGCAGGCGAACGACGTGTGGGGCCGGGAGATCGCGAAGATGGCGGGCGAGATGCGCGCCCTCGTGGAGGAGATCAGCGCGCGGCTCGGATCGGTCGCCCAGGGCACCGAGACGCTGCTCGCGTCGGCGCAAGAGATCGCCGCGTCGAGCGAGGAGCAGAGCGCGTCCACCGAGGAGATCGCGTCGTCCGCCAACCAGCTCGCCGAAGCGGCTGACAAGCTCACCGGCGCGGTGAAGTCGTTCCGCCTGCTGGCCGACGAGGAGCCGCCTCCCCAGCAACAGGCGGCGGATTAGTCCCCGAAGTTCACCAGCCGGACGAGCGCGATGTCCGACACCTTCGCCAGGGCGTCCAGCACGCCGTTGGTGAGCGGCTGATCCACCGTGATGGCCGCGAGCGCGTCGTGCCCCGGGAAGGCGACGCGGGCCTGGTGGTAGCTGCCGATATTGATCCCCGCGCCGCCGAGCAGTGTGCCCACGCGGCCGATGACCCCGGGCACGTCGCGATTCCGAATCACCAGCATCCACCCCTCGGGCGCGACGTCGACGTGGTAGTCGTCGATCCGAATCACGCGGCCGTGCTCGTTGCCCATGACCGTGCCGGCCACCCGGGCCCGGCCGCGCGCCGCCTCGAGCGTGACGCCCACCGTGGTCTCGAAGCCCGGCTCCGGAGTTCCGGTGCGGCGCGCATGGCGGATGCCCCGCTCCTCGGCGATGAGCAGCGCGTTCACGAGGCTCACCGGCTCGACGCTCATCCCCGAGAGCAGCCCCTCCACCGCCGCCATCAATACCGGGCGCGGCGCCGCGTCGTCCTTCCCGCCGTAGTCCACCTCGACCGCCGTGATCGGCCCGTCGACGAGCGCCAGCGCCAGGCGGCCGAGCCGGCGCGCCAGGTCGAGCAGGGGTCCGAGCCGCCGCAACAGATCGCCCGAGATACCGGGGACGTTGATCGCGAACGAGAGATCGCCGGCGAGCAGCGCGTCGCGCACGGCTCCGCAGATCTCGACGCTCACGCGTTCTTGCGCTTCGGCCGTCGAGGCCGCGAGGTGCGGCGTGAGAATCACGCGCTCGAGCTTGCGGAGCGGCGCGTCCGCGGGCAGCGGCTCGACCGCGAACACGTCGATCGCCGCGCCGCCGATGCGTTTGTCGCGAACCGCGTCGGCCAACGCCGCCTCGTCCACGAGCTCGCCCCGCGCGGTATTCACGAGCACTGCCGTGGGCTTCATGAGCTTCAGCCGCTGGGCGTTGATCAGGTGATGGGTCTGCTCGGTGTGGGCCACGTGGAGCGTGACCACGTCCGCCTGACCGAGCAGCTGGTCGAGCGGCAGCAGCTTGAGTTGCAGCTCGGCCGCGCGCTCCGGCGAGAGGTACGGATCGTGTCCCACCACGTGCATCCCGAACGCGCGGGCGAGCTGCGCCACGTGGCCACCAATGCGGCCCAATCCGACGATCCCGATGGTCTTGCCGCGGAGCTCCGTCCCCTCGAACCGCTTGCGATCCCATTCGCCGCGGCGCATCGCCTCCGCCGCCCAGGGAATGTGGCGGGCCTGGGCGAGCAGGAGGCCCATGGTGTGCTCCGCGGCACTGACCGTATTCGCGCCGGGGGCGTTCATCACGGCGATGCCACGCCGGGTGGCGGCATGCACGTCGATGTTGTCGACTCCGGTGCCGGCCCGGGCGATCACGCGCAGGTTCGGGCCGCGCGTGAGCAGGTCCGCCGTTACGCGGGTCTCGCTCCGCACGATGAGCGCGTGCGCGCCCGCGAGCGCCCGCTCGAGCTCCTCACGCGGCTTGCCGGCGCAGTTGGCGACCTCGATCTCCGGCGTCTCCGCGAGCAGCGTGAGTCCTGCCTCCGCCACCTTGTCGGCCACCGCGACGCGGTAGTTCACGCCACGAGCCCGGCGAGCAGATCCAGGAGCTGGTCGAGCGCGGCGACCGTGTGGTCGCCCATGTGCCCGATCCGGATGGTGGACTCCTTCAGCGGTCCGTACCCCGCGCCGATGGTCCAGCCCGCCTGTTTCAGCGCCCCGACGAGCTGCTTGGCGCTCTTTCCTTCGGGCACTTTGAGGCACGACACGGTCCAGCTGCGGCGTCCTTCCCGCGGCAGGAAGCCGAAGCCGTGCGGCTCGCTCCACTCCTCCACGCGGCGGCGCATCGCATCGTGCCGACGCCAGCGCCCCTCGGCGCCGCCCTCGCGTTCGATCCGGCTGAGCTGGGTTTCGAGGGCGAACAGCAGCGGGATCGCGGGCGTATTGGTCGGTTGATGCTTGGTCGTGGCTCCCAGGAAGCTCACCAGGTCGAAGTACAGCCCCCGCATGGGGAGGGTCCGGGCCCGCTCGAGCATTCGATCGGACGCGACGCCGAGCGCCAGGCCGGGCGGCAGTGCGAGCGCTTTCTGAGAGCCTGTGAGGACGAAGTCGAGGCCCCCCGCTCCTCCCCAGCGATCGGTCTCGACGGGAGAGCCCGCGAGCGAGGTGACGGCATCCACGAGCAGCAGCACGTCGTCGAACTCGCGCACGACGCCGGCCAGCGCCTCGACGTCCTGGAGCACCCCGGTGGACGTTTCCGAGTGGACCAGGGTCACCGCGTCGACCGGCGTGCGGCGCAGCGTGTCGCGCAGCATGTCGGGCTCGACGGCGCAGCCGAGCGGCACGTCGAGCCGGACGCACTCTTTGCCGCAGGCACGCACCAAGTTGGCGAAGCGCTCGCTGAACGAGCCGTTGACGAGCGACAGCGCGCGGTGCCGTACGCCGTTCCGCACCGCCATCTCCATGAAGCCGGTCGCCGAGGTGGTACCCACGAGCACCGGGCGGGAAGTCCGAAACAGCCGGGCGAGCGGTGCTTCGATCCCGGCGAGCAGCTGCTCCATCGCTCCCGAGCGGTGTCCGATCATCGGCCGCTGCATGGCCGCGAGGACCTCGGGGTGGACGTCGGTGGGACCGGGCAGAAAAAACCGCCCGAACGCGGGCGGCGGCGGGACGGGGGCGGTCATGCGCCAGCGCGGGCGAGATCCTCGACGAGCCCCTCCTCCACGACTTCCTTCGTCTTCACGAGGCGCACGCCTTCGTCGCCCCAATCCTTGAGCAGCTGCTCCGAGACGTCCTTGTCGATCCCCTTCACGGCGTCGGTGACCACCAGGAGCCGGGTATGGGGGCGGCGCTCGAGCAGGCCTTCGACCGCCGCCTTGTCGCACACGTCGGTCGCCACCCCGTACAGCACGATGTCGTCCGGTGCGAGCACGTCGAGCACCGTCGGCACGTTCTCGTTGGTGAACACGTCGAACCGGTGCTTGTGGAACAGGACGTCTCCCTGGTGCGCCTGCAGCCGGGCGGCCAGCGGCTTTGCATCGGCCCTCGCCGGCTCGATGACGAGCGGATCCCGGAGCGCGGTCTCGGGAATCTTCTTCTGCCCGGGAG
>QHTS01000183.1 GCA_003220905.1 Gemmatimonadota bacterium
GGTCGTTCTTCGGCGATCTGAAGGCGCACGGGCAGGATGCGATCGAGTTCTATACCGATAAAAAGGTGGTGATGTCCCGCTGGTGAAGGTGGCGCGTTGAGAATCGCAGCGGGGTCTTCGGGAACCGGCGAGGGCTAGCGGACCGCGAGCGGCACGGGGTGCCGCACGCTGCCGTCCACAGCTTTGATCGCCACGTCGAGCGAGTCGAGATCCCACATCACCATCGTGACCATGTCGGGCGCCGCGGCGAACGTCTTCAAGTCCATCGCGGACAAGCCGCGCTCCTTGACCGCCCGCCCAGCCGCATCGGCGCGATAGGGATGCGTGTGGAACGTGCCCACCAGCGCCTCCACGCCTCCGCAGTCGCCCGCCACCGCGAACTGCAGCTGTTTCAGATTCTCCGCGTGCACGAGCCGGCGGACGAACAGCGTGTCGCCCGCCACCTCCCCCACGAGACAGCCGAGGTACTCCCGCTGAGTCGGCCTTCCGGTGCCGAGCAGCTGCGTCAGCGTGTTCTGGTCGGCCAGCTCGTCCCAATGGCGGTTGTTCTCGACCCAGAGCGCGCTCATGAGGCCCCGCAGGTCGGCGGGGAGGGTGACGACGCTAAACGGCGGGGAGCGGGGAGCAGGGAGCAGGGAGCGGGACCCGCCGGCGTGCAGCGACCGCTCGCTGCTCCCAAGAATCGCTCCGACCAACCCCAGCGCAACCAGGATTCTCATCGTTTCGATCTCGCGTACGTCCCCATGAGCTGTGCCGTGCCGAGCACGTGACCCTGCATCGCCGCCTCCAAATCTTTCTTCTGGGCACCAGCCTTGAGCGTCAGGGGGGCGTCCAGCGCGTACAGCCTGAAGAAGTAGCGGTGGGCTGGTCCTGGGGGTGGGCAGGGGCCGCCGTAGCCCGGGCGGCGGAAGTCGTTCCGCCCCTGGCGCGCGCCACCCAAGTCCAGCGATTCGACCTTGGCGATGTTTTCCGGGAGGTCGGAGACCGCGGCCGGCAGATTGTACAGCACCCAATGGACCCAGGTACCGGCCGGAGCGTCCGGGTCATCGGCGATCAGGGCGAAGCCTCGAGTCCCCGGCGGCGCGCCGCTCCAGGCGAGCGGCGGCGACACGTCCGCTCCGTCGCACGTGTGTTTGATCGGGATCGCGGCCCCGTCCTGGAAGGACGTGCTGGAGAGTGAAAACGTCATGATGACCTCGCGCGCGCCGGTGATCGAGAGCATGGTGGACAGGCACAAGGAGTAATACGCAGGCGGGCTGCCCATGGTCCAATCATACAAAAAAGCCAAACCCGGGGCGCGACTGCTCCCCGGGTTGACCGGTCGGGCGAAGTGGGCCGTCAACACTTCGGCCACGACCCTGACCGAGTGAGAAGGTAGGGGGCCGCGCGGAGCCCCGGGTGGAGGGCCGGTGGGGAGCGTGTCAGAAAACCGTCAGGGGGGCGGACGACCGCCCCCGGCGGGCTTACCTTGAAACTCCCCGGCATCCGGTGCATCTCTCCCCAGCGTCCATGAGCGCTTCTTCCCGTCCACCGCGTCCGCGCGCCCTGTTTGTCGCCGCCCTGCTGCTGCTCACGCTGGTGCTCGCGGGCGTGCTGGCGCTGCAGGCGCACCGCACGTTCCTCGATCACCGGGCCACCGCCGAGCGCGTGCTCCGCGACAACGCACGCCTCGCCGCGGCGCGGTTTGCGTACCGCGTCGGGATGGAGCTCTACTACACGGCGTTCTGGCCCACCGTGGACGCGCTGTCTCACGCCAAGGCCGGAGTTCCGGGCACACTCCTTCCCACCCCAACGGCGCTCGCGGTCGGACAGGACTCGGCGGCCGCCAAGTTCCTGAAGCATGCCCGCTACACGTTTCGCTACGACCTGGCGACGCGGCGGTTGGAGACGGCCGGCGGCGCGCCCTCGGCGGCCGCGCGGGCCTGGCTCGTCGACTCGCTCCCCCGGCACGTCCACACCGTGTACGACACCAAGGAGCGGCTCGCGGCCATGGTGCGCAGCGTGGACGGGATGCGCCGCGCGATCGTGTATACAGTCACCAAGAACAGGTCGGGCGGGGCGGGGACCGTCGTTGGGGTCGAGGGAGATCCCGCCGCCTTCCCGCCCGTGTATACGATGGGCGAGGAGAAGTTCCCGTTGCTGCCGCGGCCGCTCACGGGCGGCGTGATCTACGACTCGCTCGGCTCGGCGATCGTGACGGACATGGATGGGGTCGAGCTGTACCGCTCGCCGGTGCAGTACGAGCCGACCTTCGCGGCCCGTGACAGCGTCGACGCCATGCTGGGCGGCATGGCCGTGCACGTTGCACTGCGCCCCGACATGGCGCCCAAGCTGATCATCGGCGGGATGCCGCGCGACCAGCGGCCGCGGCTGCTCATTCTGCTGGCCCTCACGGCGAGTCTGGTCGCGGTGGCGCTGCAGCAGCTGCGCCGCGAGTACGAGCTGGCGCGGTTGCGGGGGGATTTCGTCTCCGGGGTGTCGCACGAGCTGCGCACGCCGCTCGCCCAGATCCGCATGTTCTCGGAGACGCTGCTGCTGGGCCGCGTCCGCTCCGACGAGGAGCGCGAGCGGTCGCTCGAGATCATCGACCAGGAAGCGCGCCGGCTCACCCATCTGGTGGAGAACCTGCTGCACTTCTCCCGGTCGGAGCGGCGGCTCACCCGTCTCTCACCGGCGCCGGCGCCGCTCGCACCGCTCTTGATCGAAGCCGCCGAAGGGTTCGCGCCGCTCGCCGGCGCGCGGGGCGTCAGGTTGCGCACCGACCTCACCGACGGCGTGGTCGCGCCGGTCGACGCTGACGCGCTGCGCCAGATGCTCCTCAACCTGCTCGACAACGCGGTGAAGTACGGACCCGCCGGCCAGACCGTCACCCTTGGCCTCACCGTGGACGAGGGCCGGGCGCGCATCTGCGTGGACGACCAGGGCCCGGGCATTCCAGCTGCCGACCGTGAGCGCATCTGGGACCAGTTCTGGCGGCTCGAGCGCGACCGCGGCTCGGCCGTGGCGGGCACGGGCATCGGCCTGTCGGTGGTCCGCGAGCTCGTGGCGCTGCACGGGGGTCGCGCCTGGGCCGAAGACGCGCCCGGCTCGGGCGGCCGTTTCGTGATCGAGCTGCCGCTCGAGCCGCAGGCTCACGCCGCGCGGGGCGGCGGGCCCCTGCAGGCCGACGCAGGAGCGACCGCATGACGCGGATTCTCGTGGTCGAGGACAATGCCGATCTCGCCTACGGGCTGCGTAATAATCTGGAGATCGAGGGCTACGAGGTCGTGGTGGTCGAGGACGGGACCCAAGGACTGGCACGCGCCCGTGACGCCGGGGCCGACTTGATCATTCTCGATCTCATGCTGCCGGGCCTGGACGGCTACCGCGTGCTCCGCGCGCTGCGCGACGAGGGGCGCCGGATGCCCATCCTCATCCTCACCGCGCGCGGCGAAGAGGCCGACAAGGTTCGCGGGCTCCGTCTGGGCGCGGACGACTACGTCACGAAGCCGTTCGGCGTGCTCGAGCTCCTGGCGCGAGTAGAAGCGCTGTTGCGGCGCACCGCGCCGCCGGGTGACGGCGCCGGAGAGCCCGAGCAGTTCGGCGCGGTGGA
>QHTS01000186.1 GCA_003220905.1 Gemmatimonadota bacterium
AGCTCAAACCGGGGGGCCTGCCGCACCTCGCCCGCCCGCGCGTGCTGCGGCGCGGCGACCTGCTGCCACTCGACGAGATGACCCGGCGCAACCTCGAGCTGGTGGAGCCGCTCCGGGCCGCCCTCCCCGGCTCCCCCGGCGCGGCGGGGACGACGCTGCTCGACGTCCTCGACCGCACCATGACGCCGATGGGCGCCCGCCTGTTGCGCGCCTGGTTGCTCGCCCCGCTCGTCGACGCCGCGGCCATCACCGCTCGCCTGGACGCGGTGGAGGTCCTGGTCGCGGATGTCCGTGGGCGGGACCGTCTGCGCGAAGGGCTCGACGGGGTGCGCGACGTCGAGCGCCTGGCGGGCCGCGCTGCGCTCGGGCGCGCGACCCCGCGCGAGCTGGGGGCGTTGCGGGATTCGATCCTCCGTCTGCCCGACGTCCGCGCGGCGCTCGACGGGCTGGACGCACGCGGGCGCGCTTCGCTGCTCGAAGAGGCCGCGGACCGCTTCGATCTCCTCCAGGACCTGGGCGACCAGCTCGCCCGGGCACTCGTGGAGCGCCCGCCGGGCCAGGCGTCCGACGGCGACGCGATCCGGGCCGGGTACGATCACGAGCTCGACGAGCTCAAGGACGCTCGCGACGGCGGGAAGCAGTACATCGCGGGGCTCCAGGCACGCGAGCGCGAGCGCACCGGCATCTCCTCACTCAAGGTCGGGTTCAACAAGGTCTTCGGCTATTACCTCGAGATCACGAACCCGCACCGGGACCGTGTGCCGGCGGACTACGAGCGGCGCCAGACGCTGTCCGGCGCCGAGCGGTTCGTCACGCCCGAGCTCAAGGCCTACGAAGCCAAGGTGCTCGGTGCCGAGGAGCGAATCGCGGCGCGCGAGGCGGAGCTGGTGGACACCCTGCGCGTCCGGGTGGCCGAGACGATCGCCCGGGTGCAGACGACGGCCGGTGTGCTCGCCCGGCTCGATGTGTGGGGCGCCCTCGCCGACGTCGCCCACCGCGAGGGGTACGTCCGACCCGAGGTCAACGACGGCTTCGCCCTCGTGCTCGAGGGAAGCCGCCATCCGGTGGTCGAGCGCATGATGGCGCGCGAAGCATTCATCCCGAACGACGTGCTGCTCGACGAGGCCGGTCGCGTGATCCTGCTCACCGGGCCGAACATGGCGGGGAAGTCGACGCTGCTCCGGCAAGTCGGGTTGTGCGTCCTGCTCGCCCAGATGGGCGCCTTCGTCCCAGCGCGGCGGGCCGTCGTGGGCGCGGTGGACCGGTTGTTCACGCGGGTCGGGGCGTCGGACAATCTGGTGCGCGGCCAGTCGACGTTCCTGGTGGAGATGAGCGAGACCAGCGCCATACTCCACGGCGCGACGGCGCGGAGCCTCGTGCTGCTCGACGAGATCGGACGTGGGACATCGACCTACGACGGCGTCGCGATCGCCTGGGCGGTGACCGAGTTCCTGCACAACACGATCGGGTGCAAGACGATCTTCGCGACCCATTACCACGAGCTCACGCAGCTCACCGAGGAGCTCGCCCACGCGCGCAACTTCAACGTGGCCGTGCGCGAAGCGGGGGACGAAATCGTGTTCCTGCACCGCCTCGAGCCGGGCGGCGCCGACCGGTCGTACGGTATCCACGTGGGGCAGCTCGCCGGGCTTCCCGCGCCGGTCGTGGAGCGCGCGTGGCAGGTGCTCGCTCTCCTCGAAGCGGGTCACCACGTGGCGCACCAGGCTGCGCCCGCACGCCCCGACGCGGCCCAACTCGGCCTGTTCAGCCCGTCGGGAAGCCCGCATCCGCTGCTCGAAGAGCTCGACCGGCTCGACGTGAACGCGCTGTCGCCGCTCGAGGCGTTGAATCGGCTGGCGGCGTGGAAGAAGCAGCTCGCGGAGGGACCATGAGAGTCTGGACCATCGCGTTCGCCCGCCTCCTGACCATCGGCGCCGCCGGATGCCGCCAAGCACCCCCGGCCGAGCAGGCGGGAACCGGGTCACCCGGCGTTCCGCCCGACCAGGAGCCGCCGGTGGCCGTGAACGCCGACTCGCCGATCCAGTACCCACCCCGGCTGTACGACCAGAAGGTCGAGGGCGACGTGATTCTGCGTCTGTTCGTCGATTCCGCGGGGCGCCTGGTGCCGGAATCGAGCCGCGTGGCCGAATCGAGCAACTATCCTGCGCTCGACTCGGCGGCGCTCGCGGGCGCGCGCAAGCTGCGCTTCGCTCCCGCCCGGCGGCACGGCCTGTCCATCGCCACCGCATTCCTCCAGCCGGTGGAGTTCCGCCACCCGCAGGCGAGCGGGGCCGTGTCGAAGGGAGAGCCGGACACCACGCGTCCCCGACCGGCTGCGGTCCGTCCGCCTGCCGCTCCCGCTCCCGCTCCTGTGCGCCCAGCGCGGCGCGACACGACGCCGGCGAGGCGGGACACCGTCCCGCGGCCCCTGGACACCACACGCGCGGTCCCGGACAGCGCGGCGACGCCGGATACGAATGCCGTCCCACACTAAGCCGTACGCCAACATCCTCGAGACGATCGGCTGGACACCGCTGGTCCGGCTGAACCGCGTCACGCAGGGGATCCGGACGCCGGTGTACGCCAAGGCGGAGTTCTTCAATCCCGGCGGCTCCGTGAAGGACCGGATCGGCTTGGCGATGATCGAGGCCGCCGAGCGCGAGGGGCGCCTCACGCCCGGCGGCCTGATCGTGGAGGCCACGTCGGGCAACACGGGGGTGGGGCTCGCGCTCGCCGCCGCGGTGAAGGGCTACCGCTGCATCTTCACCATGCCCGACAAGATGTCGCAGGAGAAGGCTCGGCTGCTGCGCGCGCTCGGCGCCGAGGTGATCATCACGCCGACCGCGGTGCCCCCCGACCATCCCGAGAACTACATCATGAAGGGGCGGGCGATCGCCGCGGCGCACCCCAACGCGATCTTCGCCGACCAGCACTACAACCCGGTGAACCCCGACGTGCACTACCGCACGACCGGTCCCGAGCTGTGGGAGCAAACGGCGGGGACGATCACGCACTTCGTTTGCGCGCCCGGGACGGGCGGCACCGTCAGCGGGGCAGGCCGGTTCCTCAAGGAGAAGAAGCCGCAGGTCCGCGTGATCGCGGGCGACCCGGTCGGCTCGATCTACACCGAGTACGCGCGCACCCGTCAGAAGACCGAGGGCCACCCCTACAAGGTGGAGGGGATCGGCGGGGACAAGTTGCCCACCTCGCTTCACTGGGACGTGATCGACGAGTGGATCACGGTGTCCGACAAGGACGCCATGCTGATGGTGCGACGCCTGGCCAAGGAAGAAGGCCTGTTCGCCGGAGGCTCGACCGGCGTCAACGTCGTGGCGGCGCTCGACGTGGCCCGGCGGGTGAACGACCCGCAAGCGCTCGTGGTGACCGTGCTCGCCGACACCGGGGAGCGGTATCTGTCGAAGGTCTTCAACGACGAATGGCTGCGGGAGAATCAGATCCTGGAAGCGGAGCGGGTATCGGTGGGAGAGCTCCTCGAGGCGCGGAACTCGGGCGCGCCCCCACTGATCTCGGTCGCTCCGACGGCGACCGTGCGCCAAGCGTTGAACCTGATGAGTACGTACAACGTGTCACAGCTCCCGGTGCTGGACGTCGGCGACGGGGTGGGCGCGGTCTCCGAGCAGGGGCTCATGGCCCGGGCGCTCGAGCAGCCGGCGACGCTCGACCAGCCGGTCCAGGATGTGATGGATGCGCCGTTCCCCGTAGTGGATGCGGACCTTCCCGTCGAGCGGCTCACCACCCTCCTGTCGCGCGAGACGCCGGCGGCGCTGGTGCGACGCGAGGGCAAGATCGCGGGGATCGTCACCCGCTACGATGTGCTCCACCAGCTCGCCGGGATCCACTGATGCGGATCGCGGTGATCACCGGCGGCGCGACGGCGGAGCGCGCGGTCGCGTTCGCCGGCGCCGCCCAGATCGTGGAGGCGCTGCGGAGTCGCGGGCACACGGTGCGGGTCGTCGATACGGTGACGGGGCTCCTCTCCCCGACCGACGAGCCGCGGCTGCTCACGACCGCCGTCGGCCGGGAGCCGCCGACGGTGGCGGAGCTCGACGAGCGCGAGCGCGCGATGCTCTCGAACGGGCTCGCCAGGCTCACGGAGGTCACCGGCGCGGACGTGCTGTTCCTCTGCCTGCACGCGGGACGCGGCGAGGGCGGGATCCTGCAAGCGGTGCTCGACGTGATCGCCGTGCCCTATACCGGGAGCGGGGCGCTGGCCAGCGCGCTCGCCATGGACAAGGATCTCGCCAAGCGGCTGTTCCGGGCGGCGGGGGTGCCCGTGCCCGGGTGGTTCATGGCCCCGGTCGCCCCCGAGGACGTGACGACGGCGCTGGGATGGCCGGTGATCGTCAAGCCGTCGAAGATGGGGTCGTCGGTGGGGATGACGCTCGTGCGCAACGCCGAGGGGTTGGACGCGGCGGTGGAGGTCGCAAGAGCGTACGATGCCGAGGTCATGGCGGAGCAGTTCATCCCCGGGCGGGAGCTGACGGTGGGGGTGCTGGGCGACGTGCCCTTGCCCGTGGGCGAGATCATTCCGAAGCACGAGCTGTTCGACTACGAGTGCAAATACACGCCGGGGATGTCGGACGAGATCTTCCCCGCGAAGCTCGACACGACGCTGGCGCGGCAGCTGCAGGAGCTGGCGCTCACGGCACACCGGGCCCTTAAGCTCGGGGGGTATTCGCGCGTCGACTTCCGATTGAGCCCCGAGGGCGACATCTTTTGCCTGGAGGCGAATACGCTCCCCGGCATGACGCGCACCAGCCTCCTTCCCCAGGCCGCCCGGGCCGCGGGGATCGAGTTTCCGGAGCTGTGCGAGCGGATCTGCCGGCTCGCGGGGAACTCGGGGAGCGCGCGCGGGGGATAACTACGCGATGGGCCCGCAGCGGATGTTCGGCATGACTCCGTGGGTGCGGCGGCTGATCGTCGCCAACCTCGTCGTCTTCCTCCTCCAGGTGACGCTGTTCGTCAGCCCGGGGTTCCTCGCTACGCTCGGGTTCGCGCCGCTCTACGCCTTCCGGCAGCCGTGGACGTTTCTCACGTACATGTTCGTTCACGCCAACCTGCTGCATCTCGCCTTCAACCTGCTGGCCTTGTACGCGTTCGGGCCCGAGGTGGAGGAGCGGATGGGCGGCGGGGCGTTTCTGCGCTACTACGTGCTCTGCGGGTTGGGAGGGGCCGCCTTGTCGCTGGTGCTGGGGTGGAGCTTCGGTAGGCTCAATCCCGTGGTCGGCGCGTCGGCTGCCGTGTACGGCGTGCTGCTGGCGTTCGCGTGGGCGGCGCCGGACCACCCGATCTACGTGTTCCTCCTTCCGGCGCCGATCGCAGCCAAGTGGCTCGTGACGTTCATCGTGGCGATCTCGCTCGTGCTCGCGCTCCTGCCCACGAGCGACGGCGTGGCGCACCTCGCGCATCTGGGCGGCTTCGCGACCGGCTTCCTCTACTTGAAGGTCGCCGACTGGCGGCTGGGACGAGCCGAGCGTAACCTCCGGCGCCGGTCCGAGCCCAGCGTGCTCGTCCATCCGGGGCGCGCTGCACGGGCCAGCGGCGCGCCCAAGCCACCGCGCCGCGTCGAGCGCGACCCCGCGCAGGCGGAGATCGACCGCGTGCTCGACAAGATCTCGGCGCGCGGCATCGAGAGTCTCACCCCCGCCGAGCGGCGGTTCCTCGCCGAGATGAGCCGCAAGATGCGCGACCACACCTGACAGCCGTCGCTCGAACAGTCGCGTCGTAAAATGTCAAGCCGGTCGCGTGCCGTTGCCCCGGCCCCCGGGGCGGGCGCGCGCTTGTCTCCGGCCGGGCCGGTTCCCAAATTGGGGCCGGCCGCCTCATGCTCGTCAATCTCGTGCCGGAGTTCCTGGCGATCCTCGCCGCGCCCGACCCCACCGCGGCCTATCACGAGTATCTCGAGCGTCACAAGCCGGTGCTGCAGAGCTACTGGCACAACTACGTGCTGGACCCGACGTCGCCGCACGCGGAACAGGTGGTGGCGGCCGCGTTGCGGGCCGAGCGCGCGGATCTCGAGCGGCTGCTCGAGGACGTGGACGTCGCCGCGATCGCGGACGAGGCGCTGCGGCGCTCGCTCGAGCGCTTCGAGGCCGACTGCGCGGTGGACCTGTACCTCATGGTGGGCGTAGGCGCCGCCAACGCGGGCGAGCTCGTGGTCGGCGGGCGCGGCATTGCCTTCGTGTGTCTCGAGCACTTCACCGGCCGGGCCAATTCCCAGACGTACGGCATGGGGCTCGCGCCACACCTGTTGCCGCTGTGGATCGCGCACGAGGTGGCGCACGCGGTGCGGTACACGTCGCCGACGAGCCGGGCCGACCTGAAGCGCCTGGTGACCGACCTGCGCGGCTACTACGACTACTGGGACACCGGCAGCCGGGCCAGCTTGCGGGAGCTGCTCGCGAACGAGGGGGCGGCGGTGGCGGCGGCCCAGGCGGTGGTGCCCGGGTTCGAGCCGTGGGAATACTTCGGCTACACCCGCCGGCAATACCGTCGCATCCGGGAGCTGGACACGTTCCTGCGACGCGCGGCGGCACCGTTGCTGGACGAGACGGGCCTGGGGCTGCGCCTGCGCTTCCTGTCCGGCGGCATGAGCCCCGCCGCCCGCCTGACGGCGGGGAAGGTGCTGCCGGAGCGCTCGGGGTACTATCTCGGCCTGCGGCTGGTCGAGAGCTACCTCGCCGAGCGGGGGCTCGCCTCGACGGTGCGGGCGGCGGCGGGGGAGTTCAAGACGGCCGACGAGCGGGCCCTCGGGATCCAGAGCGCATGAGCCCGCGGCCCCGCGCCGAGCGTCGTCAGAATCGGCCGCTGCGGGAGGTGCTGGACGACCTCCTCGGCCACGCACGGGAGATCGCCCGCCGGGCGAAGCAGATGACGCCCGCGGAGCTCGACTACGCGCAGCAACGGCTCGAGTGGCTCGCGGACGAGGCGTGGCGGGTCGCCACGGGCGAGGCACCACCGGCCTAGCCCCCGAAAAAGTTCCATTTTGCGGCCCGGTTCGCGGGCTTGACACCCGTGGGAGCGGCCGGCAGGTTAGCACCCCATCGATACGGTTCCGTAGGAGCTACCCGCAGACGCGGGACGGCGTGGCTTTCCACACCCCTCTGGCCACGCTGCTCTCAACGCCGCATTCGTGACGGCCGGCAAGTGAAACTCGTGGACCCCATCCGGATCGGGAGGTAGTTATGGCAGCGGATTTCTTCATTGGCGAGTCCCTGGTAGGCGACGGCAATGAGATCGCCCACATCGACCTGATCATCGGGTCGAAGTCGGGCCATGCGGGGCAGGCCTTCGTGAACACCCTGTCCAACAACACCGACGGCTTCACCAAACTGCTCGCCGTCGTCACCCCCAACCTGCCGGCGAAGCCCGACACGCTTCTCTTCAACAAGGTCACCATCAAGAACGCCACGCAGGCCGTGCAGATGTTCGGCCCCGCACAGGCGGCGGTCGCGCGCGCGGTGGTCGACAGCGTGTCCTCGGGCATCATCCCGCGGGACAAGGTGGACGACTACTGCATCCTGGTGGGGGTGTTCATCCACTGGGAAGCGAAAAACGACAAGAAGATCTTCGACTTCAACTATCGGGCGGTGAAGGAATCGATCGAGCGCGCCCTCAAGGGTCAGCCGAAGATCGATCAGGTGATCTCCCAGGCGAAGACGGCGTCGCATCCGTTCGCCGGTGGCGCGGACAAGGGTTGATCTCTCCGGCAGTCGCCTGATTCCACGTCGAGGGGCGGGGCTGCCGCCCCTCGACTGCGTTTCGAGTCCTGCGCCGACTCCCCGTGGAGTATGAACCCTGATGCGTAAGCTCCTGCTGCAGCTCGACAGCTCCAGGCTGCCGAGCGTGTTCGATCGGGTGGTGGCCTACGACGGCGGCGCCGATGAGGTGATGAGCTACGGAGGGATCGTCGACGCCGACGTCCGCGACCTGATCCACGGCTGCATCTTCACGCGCGGTCCCAAGGACCTGAAGAACACCGCCGTCTTCGTCGGGGGTGCGGACATCGCGGTGGGCGAGCAACTGCTCGCGGCGGCGACCAAGGCGATGTTCAACCCCTTCACGGTATCCGCGATGCTGGACTCGAACGGCTCGAACACGACGGCGGTCGCCGCGGTGGCGAAGATGGTACAGGCAGCGGGGAGTGATGTGCGCGGCAAACGCGTCCTGATCGTCGCGGGGACCGGGCCCGTCGGGATTCGCGCCGCCGGGCTGTTCGCCAAGGCCGGGGCGGACGTGTGTATCACGTCGCGCAAGGCCGACGCGGGCGAGCGAGCGCGTGATCTCGTGCTCAAGCGGTTCGGCGGGACGGTGCGCGCCATCACGATGCCGGACGCGAGCGAGGCGATGCGCGCCTGCGAGCGCGCGGAGCTGCTGCTGAACGCGGGACCGGCAGGTGTCATGCTCGTGCCCAAGCAGGCGTGGGCCAAGCGCCCGGGGCTCCAGGTGGTCGCGGACGTGAACGCGGTCCCCCCGCTCGGGGTCGAAGGGGTGGACCTGATGGACGACGGCGTGATCAAGGAAGGCGCGGCGTGCTTCGGCGCGCTCGCCATCGGAAACCTCAAGATGAAGGTGCACAAGGCGTGCATTGCGCGCCTGTTCGAGCGCAACGACCTCGTGCTGGACGCCGAGACCATCGCCGACGTCGCGCGGGAGTTGCTGGCGCCGAAGCCGTGAGCCGATGCCGCGCGTCATCGGCATCGACCCGGGGACGGTGAGCATCGACCTCTGTGGGCTCGACGACGGCCGCCTGTTTCTCGAGCGCTCCTGGCCCACTGCCGAGGCGCTGGCGGACCCGGCGCGCTTGGTTGGCCAGCTCGAGGCGGCGGGCCCGCTCGATCTCGTCGCCGGCCCGTCCGGATACGGGCTGCCGCTCACGCGGGTGCAGGACGCGACCGAGGAAGATCTGCTCCTTGCCTTCCTGGCGGCTCCCGGAGAGACCGGGGGCATCGGGGGACTCCGCGGCCTCGTGCGCGCGCTGGCGCGCTCCGCTCTGCCGGTCGTGCTCACGCCCGGTGTGGTGCACCTCCCCACCGTGCCCCCGCACCGCAAGGTGAATCGCGTGGACATGGGAACGGCGGAGAAGGTGTGCGTCGTGGCCCTCGCGGTGTCCGAGCACGCCCGGCGGTTCGGGCGCCCGCTGTCGAACGTGTCGCTCGTGCTGCTCGAACTCGGCGGCGCCTTCACTGCCGCCGTGGCGGTCGCGGGGGGCCGGATCGTGGACGGCGTGGGGGGTTCGGGGGGACCACTCGGCTTTCGCGCGGCGGGGGCGCTCGACGGCGAGGTCGCGTATCTCGCAGGCGAGGTGCCCAAGGCGCTGCTGTTCCGGGGCGGCGCGGCCACCATCGCCGGTTGGGATGAGACGACCGCCTCGCCCGAGCGGCTCGCCCAGCCGGCGACGCCCGCGGAGCAGGTCGCCCGCGATGCGCTGGTCGAGAGCGCGGTGAAGACGGCGGTTGCGCTCGCGACCGCGGTGCCCGCGCCGAAGGAATTCGTCCTCTCCGGCCGCCTGGCGCGCGTCGAGCCGCTGGCACGCGCCATCCGCGAGCGGCTCGAGGCGTTCGCGCCGACGCGACTGCTCGAGGGATTCACTCAGACGGTGAAAGAAGGGGCGCAAGGGGCGGCGCTCATCGCCGACGGGCTCGCCGGCGGCGCGAATCGCGAGCTGGTCGAGCGGCTGGCGATCCGGGCGGCGCAGGGCAGTGTTCTGGACCACCTCTATGTCGTGCCGCGCGAACCTGTACGGCGGCGGCTCGGGTTGTCATGACGCGCGTGCTCCTCGCCGGCGTGTCGACTCGGGGCTTCGCGGAGTCCGCGGTGCGAGCGGGGTACGAGGTGGTCGCGGTCGATGGGTTTGGAGATCTCGATCTGCGTGCCTGCGCGACCGAGGTGCACGTCGTCCGCGCCGGAGGGGGCGGCCGGTTCAGCGCGCGCGCCGCCGCCGCCGCGGTGCGACACGTGCCATGCGAAGCCGCCGTGTACGAAGCGAGCTTCGAAAACCATCCCAGCGCCGTGCGCGCCCTCGCGGCCAACCGGATGCTCTGGGGAAACCCGCCCGCCGTGCTGGCCCGTGCGCGCGACCCGCGCCGCCTCGCCCGGGTGGTCGGCGACGCCGGCCTCCCGGGTCCGCACGTCCGCCTCACACGGCCAGCGCCAGGCACGCGCAGCGGTTGGCTCGTGAAGCCCTTGCGCTCAGGGGGCGGCGACGGCGTCGCCGTGTGGCGGCGCGGCGCCCCCGTGCCGCGGGACAGTTACCTCCAGGAGCGCATCTCCGGCGTGACGGGCTCCATCGTGTTCGCGGCGGACGGGCGCCGCGCGGTGGCGCTGGGCCTCTCGCGCATTCTCGCGGGGGAGACCGCCTTCGGCGCCGACGGGTTCCGGTACTGCGGCAGTATCCTCGGGTCTGCCGGGGATCCGCAGTTCCCGGCCGACGAGCGCCTGCTCGACAGGGCGACGCTGCTCGCCGAGCGCGTCACACGGGCGTTCGGGCTGGTGGGGGTGAACGGAGTCGATTTCGTCGCGCGGCGAGGGCTCCCCTACGCGATCGAGGTGAACCCGCGCTACACCGCCGCGATGGAGTTGGTCGAGCGGGCATACGGGATATCGCTGTTCGACGTGCATGTGCAGGCCTGCCGGCGGGGGTTGCCGGCATTCGACCTCGCGGCCGCCCGGCGTCGGACTCCGGACGCGGTCGGGAAGGCGATCGTGTACGCGCGGCGCCCCACCGCGCTGGGCGACACGCGGTCCTGGCTCTTGGACTCGGACGTGCGGGACATCTCTCCGCCGGGGACCCGCTTCGCGCCGCGCGAGCCGATCTGCACGATCTTCGCGCGGGGACGAGACGCCGCAGCCTGCTTCGCGGCCCTCGCGGGCCGCGCCGCCCGGTTGTATCGCGATGGCGAGCGCCGCGAGGCGCGCAGCGCATGATCGATCGAACCGTCGCGAACGTCACTTGCCTTGGCTGCGGATGCGCCTGCGACGACATCACGATCGTCGTGACACAGGATCGCATCGCGGAAGCCCGCAACGCCTGCGCGCTCGGGATCGCGTGGTTCGGCGACGGGACCGTGCCCGCGGAGACGCGCGTGAACGGCCGCACCGCGTCGCTCGAGCGGGCGCTCACCGAGGCCGCGAGACTCCTCACCGGCGCAACGCGCCCACTCGTCTATCTCGCCGGCGACGTCTCCTGCGAAACGCTGCGCGAAGGGGTCGCCATCGCCGACCGGCTGCACGCCGCCATCGACAGCCTCGCCGCGACGGCCGCGACGGCAGTGCTCGCGGCCCAGCGCCGCGGACGCGCCGGCGCCACGCTCGGCGAAATCCGCCAGCGCGCCGACCTCGTCGTGTTCTGGGCGGTGGACCCGAGCGCGCGCTATCCGCGGTACGGTTCCCGCTACGCCGTGGCGCCACGCGGGGTTGCGGCGCCCCAGGGTCGAAAGGACCGCACGCTGATCGCGGTGGACGTGGGGGAAGCCCTCGGTCCCGCCGACGCCGACGGACGGTTGGCGATCGCGCCCGCCGACGAGGTGGACAGCCTGGAAATCATGCGGGCGACGGTGCAAGGCCGCACGGTGGGAGAGGAGGCGCGTTTCCGGGCCGCGGTGGAGCTCGCCCGTCGGATGACCGAGGCGCGCTACGTCGCCATCGTGACGGACGGCGAGCCGGGAACGACGTCCGCCGACCCGGCCCGGGCGGAGGCGCTCGTGACGCTCTCCCAGGCCTTGAACGCACCCACGCGATGCGCCTTGTCCACGCTCCGGGGAGGCGGCAACCGCTCCGGCGCGGATGCCGTGCTCACGTGGCAGACCGGGTTCCCCTTCGCCGTGGACTTCGCGCGCGGGTACCCGAGTTACCAGCCACAGGCTGGCGCCGCCGCGCTGCTCGGCGCGGGAGAAGTGGACGCCGCACTCGTCATCGGCGCGCCGGCAGCCCTCCCGGTGCCGGTGGCCACCGCGCTCGCTCGGGTCCGGAGCGTCGTGATCGGCCCGCGGGCGAGCGCGGCGACGTTCCAGCCCGCCGTCGCCGTGGACGCGGGGGTCGCGGGGATCCACGAGGGAGGCACCGCGTTCCGCATGGACGACGTCCCGTTGCCCCTGCGGCCGTCGTTCGAGGGAGCACGCGCCGCCCTCGTCACCGTCCGCGCCCTGCGCGAGCGGCTCGGCCCGTGAGCAAGCCCACGCAGTTGCGCATCGCCGGCGGCACGGTGTACGACCCCGCGAACGGAGGGGGGGCGGGGGGGGCGGACGGCGTCGTGCGCGACGTGTGCATCGAGGGCGACCGCATCGTAGCCGAGCTGCCGGCAAGCGCTCGGCGACTCGACGCCCGCGGCATGGTCGTGATGCCCGGCGGCGTCGACATCCACGCGCATATCGCCGGGTCGAGCGTGAATCATGCCCGGCGGTTGCTCCCTGAAGAGCATGCGGCCGATCCCATGCCCGCTCCGCGGCTCGACGATGGCGCGATCACGCGCTCCGGCAGCGGGGGCACGGTCCCGAGCACGTTCGCGACCGGATACCGCTACGCGGGGCTCGGCTACACGACGGCGATGGAAGCGGCGGTGGCGCCCATCGCCGCGCGGCACGCGCACGCGGAGCTCGACGACACTCCGATCATCGATGCCGGGTTCTTCGTGCTGCTCGGCAACGACGACTATCTGCTCCGCCAGCTCGGCGCGGGGGAAGCCGCGCGGGCACGTGATTACGCCGCCTGGCTGCTGGGCACCACGCGGGCCTACGCGATCAAGATCGTAAACCCGGGGGGCGTAGAGGTGTGGAAGGGTGGCGGTGATCGCCGCAACGTGAGCGGTCTGGACGATGCGGTCGGCTCGAGCGCCGTCACGCCACGGAAGATCCTGGAGGCGCTCGCCGGCGCTGCCAACGCGCTCGGCCTGCCGCACCCGGTGCACATCCATTGCAACAACCTGGGGCAGCCGGGGAACGCCGCGACCACGCTCGAGAGCATGAAGGCCCTTTCCGGCCAGCGCGCGCACTTCACGCACCTGCAGTTCCACAGCTACGGCGGAGCGGCGGGCAACGGGTGGTCGTCGGCGGCGCGCGAGGTGATCGAGTACGTGAACGCCCACGCCGCGGTGAGTGTGGACGTCGGGCAAGTGATGTTCGGGGCGGCGACGACGGTCACGGCGGACAGCCCGGTCGAGCACCTCTTGTACGCAAGCAGCGGCCGCAAATGGGTGAACGTGGACATCGAGCTCGAATCGGGTTGCGGCATCGTACCCTATGCGTACAGGGAGAAGGCGGCCGTCGCCGCGCTGCAGTGGGCGGTCGGGCTCGAGCTGTTCCTGCTCGCGAATGACCCGTGGCGCGTCGTGCTGTCGACCGATCATCCGAACGGCGGGACGTTCCTCTCGTATCCCGAGCTGATCCGGCTGCTGATGGACCGGGCGTACCGCGACGAGCGGCTCAAGCGTGTGAACCAGAAGCTGCTCGCGGGCAGCGCCCTGCTCGACGGCCTGTCGCGCGAATACACGCTCGGCGAGATCGCCATCATCACGCGGGCGGGCCCGGCCCGGCTCCTGGGGTTGAAGACCAAGGGGCACCTGGGGCCGGGGGCCGACGCGGACGTGACGATCTATGCGAGCGACTCCGATCGCGCGCAGATGTTCGCCGCGCCGCGCTACGTGATCAAGGCCGGGACGCTGGTCGTCGAGGACGGGCAGCTGCGCCGCGCGCCCGCGGGCCGGCGCCTCGCCGTTCGGCCCGAGTACGACGCGGCAGTCACCAAGGACGTGAAGCGGTTCTTCGACCAATACGCGTGCGTCGCGTTCGAGAATTACGGAGCGGACCCGGTCGCATGAAGATCAACGGCGTCGCGATCGCGGATACGTTCGCCGAGGCATTTACGATGCGGGTGGCGCGGATCGTGATCACGGGGCGGACGGCGAAGTGGGCTCGGGAGGCGGCGGTCAAGCTCACCGGATTCGCGACGTCGGTGATCGGCTGCAAGTGCGAGGCGGGAATCGAGCGGGAGCTCACGCCGGCGGAGACGCCCGACGGACGCCCGGGGATCAGCGTGCTGTTTCTGACCATGGACAAGGAAAGCCTCCCCCAGCAGCTGATCGTGCGGCTCGGCCAGACGGTGCTCACCTGCCCCACCACTGCCTGTTTCGACGGCCTCCCCGATGCCCCCGATCGGCTCGCGGTCGGGAAGGCGCTGCGCGTGTTCGGTGACGGGTTTCAGGCGAGCAAGGTGATCGGAGGGAAACGCTACTGGCGCCTGCCGGTCATGGAAGGGGAGTTCCTCGTCGAGGAAACATTCGGGATGCTGAAGGGCGTGGGCGGCGGGAATTTCCTGATTCTCGCCGACGATGCGGATGACGCGCTGGCCGCCGCAGAAGCCGCGGTGGACGCCATGACCAGCTTGTCGGGCGTGATCCTCCCGTTCCCGGGCGGCGTGGTGCGGAGCGGCAGCAAGGTGGGCTCGAAGCGCTACAAGAACATGGTGGCGACGACCAACGACCCATTCGACCCCACGCTCCGGGCGATCACCCAGTCCCAACTCCCCGACGGCGTGAACAGCGTCCTCGAGATCGTGCTCGACGGGACGGATGCCCCGTCGATCGAGGCGGCGATGCGCGCCGGCATCCCGGCGGCGTGCCGACCGGGGGTGAACACGATCACGGCGGCGAACTTCGGCGGGAAGCTCGGGCCGCACCATTTCCACCTGCGAAAGATCCTCGGATGAGCGACGCTGTCACGTTGTCGCTCGCCGCGCGGCCCGATCATGTGCTCCTCGCCGACTGCATCGCCGCCGACCGGTTCGCGGGGCTCGACGCGAAGGAGATCGCCGAGTTGCCGGTAATGCACGGGGGCCGGCCGGCGACGCTCGGGGAGTTTTTCACGATCCGGGGCGGACACTCGAGTGGGCTCGGGAGGCGGCGGTCAAGCTCACCGGATTCGCGACGTCGGTGATCGGCTGCAAGTGCGAGGCGGGAATCGAGCGGGAGCTCACGCCGGCGGAGACGCCCGACGGACGCCCGGGGATCAGCGTGCTGTTTCTGACCATGGACAAGGAAAGCCTCCCCCAGCAGCTGATCGTGCGGCTCGGCCAGACGGTGCTCACCTGCCCCACCACTGCCTGTTTCGACGGCCTCCCCGATGCCCCCGATCGGCTCGCGGTCGGGAAGGCGCTGCGCGTGTTCGGTGACGGGTTTCAGGCGAGCAAGGTGATCGGAGGGAAACGCTACTGGCGCCTGCCGGTCATGGAAGGGGAGTTCCTCGTCGAGGAAACATTCGGGATGCTGAAGGGCGTGGGCGGCGGGAATTTCCTGATTCTCGCCGACGATGCGGATGACGCGCTGGCCGCCGCAGAAGCCGCGGTGGACGCCATGACCAGCTTGTCGGGCGTGATCCTCCCGTTCCCGGGCGGCGTGGTGCGGAGCGGCAGCAAGGTGGGCTCGAAGCGCTACAAGAACATGGTGGCGACGACCAACGACCCATTCGACCCCACGCTCCGGGCGATCACCCAGTCCCAACTCCCCGACGGCGTGAACAGCGTCCTCGAGATCGTGCTCGACGGGACGGATGCCCCGTCGATCGAGGCGGCGATGCGCGCCGGCATCCCGGCGGCGTGCCGACCGGGGGTGAACACGATCACGGCGGCGAACTTCGGCGGGAAGCTCGGGCCGCACCATTTCCACCTGCGAAAGATCCTCGGATGAGCGACGCCGTCACGTTGTCGCTCGCCGCGCGGCCCGATCATGTGCTCCTCGCCGACTGCATCGCCGCCGACCGGTTCGCGGGGCTCGACGCGAAGGAGATCGCCGAGTTGCCGGTAATGCACGGGGGCCGGCCGGCGACGCTCGGGGAGTTTTTCACGATCCGGGGCGGACACTCGAGCGTCGTCCGGATCGAGGGCGACGTCCCGCAGATGGCAGCGATCGGCGCCGGGATGGCGGGAGGCGAGCTGACGATCGACGGCAGCGTGGGCCGCGACCTGGGGCTCGCGATGTCGGGGGGCCGGATCGACGTGCGCGGCCCCGCGGGCGACAACGCGGGCGGCGCCCGGCCCGGCGCGGCGCGCGGAATGACGGGCGGCGAGATCATCGTGCGCGGGAACGTCGGTGACGAGGCGGGCGCGCGGATGCGCCGAGGCATCATCGCCGTGACGGGGGATGGGGGACGGGGGACGGGTATCGGCATGATCGCGGGAACGGTCGTGGTGTTCGGGAAGGCGGGACCGGGCGCCGGGCGCTTCCTGAAACGCGGCTCGATCGTCGCGCTCGGGCCGATCGATCGGCCGGGCACGTTCCGCTATGCGTGCACCTACCGCCCGCCGCATGTCGGGCTGCTGCTCCGCTACCTGCGCGGCCGCGCGGGAGTGGAGGTCGCCGAGCGTTACGTCGCCGGCAGGTATGAGCGGTATTCGGGTGATCTGGCCGAACTCGGCAAAGGGGAGATCCTGCGATGGGTGGGGGAGTAAGCGGCCCGGGCGGGGGAC
>QHTS01000023.1 GCA_003220905.1 Gemmatimonadota bacterium
CCATCTGGCGGATCGCGGCGCGCGTCTTGTCCCGCTGCCGCTGCCACGTCGTGGTGCCGAGCCGGTGCAGCCGCGGCGGCGGCGCGTCTCCGTCGGCCGCGGCCCGGTACGGCTCGAGCTGATCCAGCCGGTACAGCGGCACGTTCAGCCGGGACCCGCCCTCGTACTCTACGACGGCTACCTCGAGGGTCCCGCCCTCCGCGCCGACCGGGATCGTCTGGATCCCGCGGTAGATCCCAATGCCGTGCTCGAGATGGACCACGTAATCGCCGGCCTTGAGCGCCCGGGTCGCGGCGCTGACCGTCGCTTCGCGGTACCGGCGCGGTCGCCGCAGCCGGCGGGCCCGGCGGAAGATCTCGTGGTCGGTGAGCACCCGCAGCCCGGGGAGCACGAATCCGCCGTCCAACGCCCCCACCGCGAGCGTCGCCCGGTCGCCGGCCAAGAGCTCCTCCAGTCGCTCGAGTTGGCCTTCGTTGTCGCACAAGATCACGGTCGGCGGCTCGGTTGCGACGATCTGGCGCAGCCGCCTAATGTCGCGGTCGACCGGCTCGGGCGCCGCGATCGGGAACCGGACACCGGTCTCGGCGGGGTCGAGCGCGATCCGTGGGAACCGGGCAAGCTGCGCCCGCCACGCCGCCGGATCGACGAACAGCGCCTCCCGCGCCGGCGGCTCCTCACCCAGCCGCCGCGCCACGTCGAGATGATGGGCCGCCTCGGCCCACGCGCGCTCCACTTCCTGCCCCAGCGCCGACTCCTGCTCGAGCACGACGAGCGCATCGCTCGGCAGGAGATCCAAAAGGGTCTGCCGTTGCAGGGGCGCAGCATGCTGCGCCCCTACCGGCGACATAACCGGTCCCTCCGTTCTCACGGGGAGAATCGTGACCCGCTCGATCGCTTCGCCGGAACGCTGCGAGTCGAGATCGAACGTGCGCAGCGACTCGATGTCGTCTCCCCACCACTCGAGCCGCGCCGGTGCCGCCATCCCAAACCCATACACGTCGAGGATCCCGCCGCGCACGCTGAACTGCGCTATCTCCGTGACGGTCGAGACCCGAGCGTAGCCCATCGCTTCGAGCCGCTGAACCGTCTCGCGCAGCGTACCGCTCCCCGCTCCCTGCTCCCCCTTCACCAAAACGAGACGCATGGACCGGAGCGTACCAGGCACCCCCGTGCGCTCGGCGGCGGCGCGTGCGGTCGTGACCAGCACGGGGACTTGGCCGGATAACAGCAGTTCCAGCGTCTCCACCCGCTCGCCAGCGATCTCGAAGTGCGGCTCTTCGGCGCCCAGCGCCTCACGTTGCGGGTACAGAGCGACCGCGGTCCCCGTCAGGGCCCGCAGATCCGCGAGCCACCGCTCCGCATCGGTCGGTGTGGGCGTGATCACGACAAAGAGGCGTTGCGCGAGTCGTCGCGCGAGCGCGGCCACAAGCACGGCGGGACTGGAGCCGGGGAGACCGGCGATCCCCTGTCGCCTGCCGGGCGCGGGCAACGCCTCCGCCAACGCTCGCGTCGCCGGGAGCGCGTCCAACCGGTCGATCACGAAGTCGAGTGGCATCAGCGCGTGCGCGTCGCGACCCCCAGCTCCACGAGCGCGCAGACCAGCGCCAGCATCAGCAGCAGCCCGCTGCCATCGCGGCGCCCGGCTCCGGCGAACCGGGCGGCCGCGAACGCCGCGCCGTCGAGCACCTCCGCCTCCAGCACGTCGTGCACGAGCGCCGGTGGCGCCGGCGTGAGATCCGATTCTTGCGGGTCGAGTCCGTAGACGATCGCGCCGATCGTATCGGCGCCGCGGGTCCGGAACTCCACGCGCGGCACCCCTTCGACCTCGGAGATGAGTGCCTCACCCCGTGCCAAACGGTTCACCAGCGCGTCCACGAACGGGACGAACGCGGGTGCCGCGGGCAGCGCTGTCCAGGCCGTGTCGAGCCGACTGCCAAGCAGCAGGACGTTGCCGTCCCGCACCAGCCACGGCTGTCCGTTCACCGTCGCGAGCACGGTGGTGTCGCCACCGGTGCCTCGGCTCGCGTCCCCCGTCACGGCTTCGATCCGGTACCTCCGCGTGACCTGCAGCCCGGCGATCGCCGGCAGGGAGGACCCCGCGATTGGGCCGGGCGTGCCCGCCGACGCGAACCGCCACCGCCCTCCCCGCGCTGCGAGCGCGCGATTCGCCTGGCCGATCAGCGCCGGCTCCGCGGGCGGGAGCACGACGCTTACCAGACTCCCCGCCTCCGGCCGATCTCCGATCGCCACGTCGGTGCCTCCCACCCGGACCCGATGCCCTTCCTCCAGTACGGCGAGCGCTGCGGCCACGAACCGGCCTCCCCCTGCGGCGGAGAGCGCCGCGACTCGGGCCGGCGCAGCCACCCGCCACACCAGCAATCGTGTATCGTCGGCCCGCAGCTCGTCGGCGTCGAGCACCACGTCGCCCACCCACCAGCCCGGTCCGAGCGGCGGCAGCGTGATCGATACCGTCGATCCGGGTACGGCCAGCGCGCGGCCGACCTCGCGGCCGTGGATGCGCAGGGTCACCGGTGCGGCGCCACCTGCTGCCCCTGTGCCGGGCGTCCCGACGATGCTCACGGCCGCCGCGCCGTCCGTCACCCGCGCAGCGCCCACGCCGCGGTTCGCGGGTGCTTGGCTCGCGGGGGGGGGCGCGAGGGCGAGCACCCGCACCCCCCGTGGTACGCCCGCCCGGCCGGGGCCGAGCGCCGTGCGCTGCAGGTCACTCACCACGTGTACCTCGCGCGCCGGGAGCGGCTCCGCGCCGACCAGCCGCGTCGCTGCCCGCACGGCGGCCGTGAGGTCCAGGCGACGAGCCGAGACGGCAGCACTATCCACGGTCGCGAGCAGCGCTTCCGGCGTCGCCGCCCGCGCCACGCCATCGGCGAGCACGAGCCACAGACGATCGGACGCCGTCGCGCGCGCCAGCGACCCTCGCGCCACGGCTTTCAGGCGCTCGAGCGCGGGACGCCCGTCCACCACCAGCCCGGACGACGGCGAGTTGTCGAGGATCACGGCGAGCGCCGTCGGCTCGTGCAGCGACCCGCCGCTCGCCTGCGTGGGGAAGAGCGGCCGCGCCGCGGCCACCACGATCAGCACGATCAACGCCGTCCGCAGAATCAGGAGCAGCAGGTGTCGCAGCTTCAAGCGCCGTGCGTTTTGGCGCTCCGCCTCGCTCAGGTAGCGGAGCGGCGGAAACTCCGCCTCCGGCGGCACCCGGCGCTCGAGCAAGTGGAGCAAGGCGGGGATCGCCGCGGCAGCGAGCCCCACGAGCGCCAACGGATGCAGGAACGTCACGCGAGCAGCCGAAGCGCCATGCCGAACGGCATGTCCGTCAGGATGTGGTGGTACGCGATGCCGTGCCGCCGGCACGCCGTGCGCCAGGCGTCGATCTCCCGACGCACCGTTGCCTGGTAGGCCCGCGCGAGCTCGCGCGGCCGAACCACCACGCTCGCCGCGGATTCCGGATCGCGGTACCGCACCTCGGGGGGGCCGGCCAGCTCGGCCTCCGCCGGATCCATCAGGTGCAGCACGATCACTTGATGGCCACGATGACGCAGGTAGCGCAGGGCCGTCAGCGCCAGCTCACGGTCGAACAGCAGGTCGGAGACGAGCACCACGAGCCCGCGGCGGGCCAGCAGTGACGTGAGGCGCACCAGGGCGGCCTGCGCCGCCGTCCCCCGCCCGTCTGGCGTGTCCACCAGGCCTCGCACCAGTCGCGCCCATTGTCCCGCCTTCACTCGCGCCGGCACCACCTCGCGCACGACTTCGTCGAAGGTGATCAGCCCCGTGGCATCGCGCTGTCGCAGCAAGATCAGCGCGAGCGCCGCGGCCAGCCGATCGGCATAGGCCCGCTTGGTGAGCCGGGTGGGCGCGCCGCGCCACGCCATCGACCGGCTCGCGTCGACCAGAATCATCGCGCGCAAGTTCGTCTCCTGCTCGAACTGCTTCACGAACAGGCGGTCGGCTCGGGCGAGGATCTTCCAATCGAGGTAACGCAGCTCGTCGCCGGGTTGATAGGCGCGGTGCTCGGTAAACTCGACGGAGAACCCGCGAAACGGCGAGCGGTGGATCCCGCTGAGAAAGCCCTCCACGACCCCCTGCGCCACGATCTCGATCCCGCCAAAGCGAGCCACTTCGGCGGGATCCAGCAGATCGATGCGCTGCACGTCGGCCATGGCCTCGCGGAAGCTAATGAACAGCCGAATGTCCCGGGTAGAGGACAATCCGGGTCCGGTGATCCGCATCCATCAGGGGTCGAACCTCAAGCGTCATGGCCACTTACCGCCTTTGCACCCGAGCGTCGGGTTGGCATGCAACCTGCCCCCTCCCTGCACTAACGGAGGCCCCATGTTGAACACCATCTGGTTGCTCAGCCTCGTCGCCGCACAGGCCGGAAGCCCCTCGATCCGGCCGGTGTCGGTCGAGTATCGCCCGCGCGTCGAGGTGTGGACCGACCGGGGCGACAGTCCCTACGGCAGCGCGCAGGGTGTCCGCGTGCACTTCCGCGCCGACCGGGACGCCTTCGTGACCATCCTGCGCGTCGACACCGACGGCCGGGTGCGCGTGCTGTTTCCGCGCGAGCCGTGGGAGGACAACTTCGCCCGCGGTGGGCGCGACTACGAAGTGCAGGGCGGATACGACCGCGACGCCTTCTACATCGATGACTATCCCGGTGTCGGCTACCTGTTCGCCGTCGCCTCGGCGGATCCGTTCGTGTACGACGGCATCCAGAGCAAGGACCACTGGGATTATCGACTGATCGCCGACGGGCGGGTCCGCGGCGATCCGTACGTCGCCCTTACCGACCTGGCACAGCGCATCGTGCCCGACGGCTACAGTGAGTGGGATTACGACATCGCGCCGTACTACGTCGAACAGCACTACGACTATCCCCGGTTCCTGTGCTACGACTGCCACACGTACGTGAGCTACTCGTCCTGGAGCCCCTACGACTACACCTGCGTGCGCTTTCGGATCGTGGTCTTCGATGATCCGTACTACTACCCGTATCAGTATTACGGCGGCACGAGGGTCGTCTTCACGCGTCCGTACAGGCCGGAGCCCCGGTTCATTTTCAAGGACCGCCAGGCGTCGGATGCCTTCATTACGCGGGTGCGCGAGCGGCCCGTAAACGACGATCGCCGGCGCGACGTCGGCGTGCGGGGTCGAGACTTGGGCGGCACGGGCGTCATCCCGCCGCCGAACATTCAGCCGCCCCGGCGGCGCCCCGGCTCCGAAGACCAGGGGGACGACGACAACCGCGGTCGCGGCCGTCGGCCCGACCAGCCCGAGCGCCGCGACCGGCCTGACCGACCCGAGCACCGGGACGAGCCTAGCCGTCCAGAGCGGCGCGACCGGCCCGACCGGCCCGACCGGCCAGAGCGACCGGAGCGGCCCGAGCAGCCCGCGCGGCCGCCGGCACAACCGGAGCGCCGAGCGGACCCGGAAGAGCGGCGGCGCCCCGAGCCGCCGCCACCGCCTGCCGAGCCGCGGCGCGAGGCTCCCCCACCGCGCAGTGAGCCGCGGGCCGAGCCGAAGCGCGAGCCCCCGAAAGAGAAGCCACGGGCCGAACCCGAGCTCAAGCGGCGCAAGCCGTGACCGACACAGCAGCGGGAACGCGCCCGACCGTAGGTCCCTGCGGTCGGGCGCGTTACCTTTCGGTTCCCCTACCTCAAAGGCCTGAGCGATGCGATACCGCCTGGCGCTGCTGCTAACGGCGCTCCCCGGACTGGCCGCCGCACAGCGGCAGCGACCGGCCGCCCGTGGTGCGGCTTCCATCACGATCGCCGACGTGCAGCGCCGCATCGCGATCATCGCCGACGACTCGATGCTGGGCCGCGCTACGCCGAGCCCGCAGCTCGACGCTGTGGCGGCCTACGTCGCGGGCGAGTTCCAACGCTTCGGGCTCAAGCCGGGCGGCGATAGCGGCACGTACTTCCAGCACTATCCCCTCGAAGTGCTACGGTTCGACCCCGAAAGCTCGACCATCCGGATCACCGGGCGCACTCCCGGGATGTGGCGCGGGGGCCAGGACGTGCTGCTCGTGGAGGGACAGCCGCTGGCGGGGGCGGCGGCTGGTCCGGCCGTGGTGATCACCGGGTCCGCGGATGCCGGGGGCACGCTCGATTCCGCAGGCGTCGCCGGGAAGATCGTCTTCCTAGCCTACGGACCGGGGTTGAATGCGATCGCGGCGAAGGTCCTCCCGCTCCGTCCGCTCGCCATTGTGCTGGTGGCGGGGTTCCCCGACTCGATCTGGGCAAGGCTCCCTGGGCACGAAGTGAGCGTGAGCGTGCGCAATCCGAGCGCGGAGGGCGGGCCCGGGGTCCCCGCCGTGTTCGCCGTGCGGACGGCGACCGCCGGGGCGTTGTTTGCGCAAGGGGGCGTGAGCGTCGACTCGCTCAGGGCATGGGGCGACCGGCCCCTCGCGGCGCGTTCCCTGACCGGCGTCACGCTGCAGCTGGATGTGCGCAGCCGAATGCAACACGCGTCGGCTCCCAACACGATCGGGATTCTCGAGGGCAGTGACGCCGCACTGAAGAAGGAATACGTCCTGGTGACTGCCCACATGGACCACATCGGCACGCCGAGTGCCGGGGAGGGTTGCACGCCCCGCGGCGCCGACTCGATCTGCAACGGAGCGGACGACGACGGCTCGGGCACGGTAGCCGTGATCGAGCTGGCGCAGGCGTTCGCCTCGGCCAGCGAGCGACCCAAGCGCTCCCTCGTGTTCATGACCGTGAGTGGCGAGGAGCGCGGCCTCTGGGGAAGCGGGTACTTTGCCGACCATCCCACCGTAGCGCTGGCGGACGTGATCGCCGACTTGAACATCGACATGGTCGGTCGCAATGCGAAGGACACGGTCGCCGTTATCGGCCGCGAGCATTCCAATCTCGGCGGGACGCTCGACAGCGTCGCCGCGGCACACCGCGAGCTGAACATCAAGCCGGTCGGCGATCTGTGGCCGCAGGAAGGGCTCTTCTTCCGCTCGGACCACTACAACTTCGCGAAGAAGGGCGTGCCCATTCTCTTCTTCACGACCGGATTGCATCCGGACTACCACCAGGTGAGCGATTCCCCGGACAAGATCGACGCCGAGAAGGAGGCGCGGTTCGCACGGCTCGTGTTCTATCTGGGCCTGGCGGTCGCGAACACGGCGCAGCGGCCCCGCTGGAACCCGGACAGCTACAAGCGGATCGTCGGCGGCGGAAACTGACGGCTAGCTGACGGCGGCGAGCAACTCGGCGTTCGTCTTGGCGCGCCGCAGCTGTGCCAGCAGAACGTCGATCGCCTTCTCCGGCGGGAGCCCGACCAGGCCCCGCCGCAGCTGTTGTTTGGCGGCCACCGTCGGGGGGTCGGCGAGGAGCTCCTCGCGTCGGGTGCCGCTCGCGGCCACATCCACCGCAGGGTAGAGGCGGCGGTCCGCCAGCGCGCGAGACAGCCGCAGCTCCGAGTTGCCGGTCCCCTTGAACTCCTCGAAGATCACGTCGTCCATCCGGCTCTCCGTCTCGATGAGCGCCGTGGCGATCACGGTGAGGGAGCCGCCCTCCGGCACGGCGCGCGCGGCCCCGAACAGCCCCTTTGGCTTCGCCAGTGCGTTGGCGTCCAGACCACCCGACATCGTGCGCCCGCTCCCCCGCCCCGTCGTGTTGTGGGAGCGCGCCAGGCGCGTGAGCGAGTCGAGCACGATCACGACGTCCTTGCCGAGCTCCACCTGGCGGCGCGCGTGCTCGAACACCATGTCGGCCACCGCGACATGCCGCTCATGCGAGAGGTCGAAGCTCGACGCGATGACCTCGCCCCGACCCCAGTCCACCATTTCGCTCACCTCTTCCGGCCGCTCGTCCACCAGCAGGATGAGGAGGATGGCAGCGGGATGGTTGAGCGCGACGCCCTCCGCCACGGCCTGCAGCATCACCGTCTTTCCCGCCTTGGGCGGCGACACGATCAGCGCGCGCTGCCCGAAGCCCAGCGGGCAGATCAGATCGACGACGCGCTGAATCTCGGCCGTGCGCGCGCTGGACGCCTGGGGGGTCTCGAGTCGCAGGGGGCGCGATGGGTGCACGGCACCGAGCTTCGCGAAGTCGGGCCGCTCGGTCAGGGGGGCGGGCGCCAGCCCGTTGACGCTCAGCACGCGCCCGTTCTCGACGGTGACGAGATCGCCGCGCCGCAGTCCGGGGAGACGCACGCCGGGATCGCCCTTGGCCGGCAAATAACTGTTGGCGGCGACGCGTACGGCGCCGCCGTTGGAGGTGGGGTCGAACCAGCCGGTGATGGGAGGCAGTATGGTCCTCGGTGCACCAGTAAGATAGTCGCATCGGTCGTCGGTTGTCAGTCGTCAGGACTGATGGCCCACGACCGAGCACTATATTTCTCCCCCACATGCGCCAAGATCACATCCGCAACTTCTGTATCGTGGCCCATATCGACCACGGGAAGTCGACCCTGGCCGACCGCCTCATTGAGCTCACGGGCACGCTGGACAAGCGCCTGATGCGCGAGCAGGTGCTCGACACGATGGACCTGGAGCGCGAGCGGGGCATCACGATCAAGCTCAACGCGGTGCGCATGAACTACCATGCCCGCGACGGAGGCGTGTACGAGCTCAATCTGATCGACACCCCGGGGCACGTGGACTTCACCTACGAAGTGTCGCGCTCGCTCCAGGCGTGCGAGGGGGCGATCCTCGTGGTGGACGCCTCGCAGGGGATCCAGGCGCAGACGCTGTCCAACCTGTTCCTCGCCCTCGACGCGGGGCTGGAGATCATCCCCGTGCTCAACAAGATCGACCTCCCCGGAGCCGAGCCGGACCGCCGGGCGCAGGAGCTGCACGAGCTCATCGGGGCGAAGCCGGAGGAGATCCTGCGCATTTCCGCCAAGGAAGGCACCCACGTCCCCGAGCTGCTCGAGGCGGTGGTGCGCCGCATCCCCGCGCCGCGTGGGGTGGCGGACGCGCCGCTCCGCGCTCTCATCTTCGACTCGTACTACGACCGGTACCGCGGCGCGATCCCCAGCATCCGCGTCGTCGACGGCACGATGCGGCCGGGCATGAAGATCGCCTTCGGCGCGCACAAGGACGACGTCTACGAGGTGGATGAGGTCGGGTACCTGCAGCTCGGGCACAAGCCGACCGAGCAACTCGAAGCCGGCGAAGTCGGCTACTTCGTCGCCAACGTGCGCGGCGTGCGCGACACCCGCTCCGGCGATACGGTGCTCGACGCGGATCATCGCGACGTGCCGCTGTTGCCCGGGTACCGCGGCATCAACTCGATGGTGTTCGCCGGCCTGTACCCGACGAACGCCGAGCAGTTCGAAGAGCTGCGCGACGCGCTCGGCAAGCTGCAGCTCAACGACGGGTCGCTGCACTACGAGCCCGAGTCCTCCGTGGCGCTCGGGTTCGGGTTTCGGTGCGGGTTCCTCGGACTGCTCCACATGGAGATCGTGCGGGAGCGGCTCCAGCGCGAGTCCAACCTCGACCTCATCAGCACGGTGCCGAACGTGGAGTACCACGTCCACAGGACGGACGGCACCGTGGAGCTGGTCGAGAACCCGAGCCTGATGCCGCACGGCTCGGCGGTCGACCACATCGAGGAGCCGTACGTCAAGGCGCGGATCGTGGCGCCCGCCGAGTACATCGGCGCCGTCATGAAGCTGGGCCAGGAGCGGCGCGGCGTGTACCAAGGCATGCACTACGTGGACCCCACGCGCGTCGAGTTCGGCTGGGAGTTCCCGCTGGCCGAGATCATCCTCGATTTCTACGACAAGCTGAAGACCATCTCACGCGGCTACGCGTCGCTCGACTACGAGTTCCTCGCGTACCGCCCGGCCGAGCTCGTCAAGCTCGACATGCTGCTGAACGGCGAAGCCGTGGATGCGTTCTCGGTCATCATCCACCGGGACAAGGCGTACGAGTGGGGCAAGAAGATCGCCGAGAAGCTGAAGGAGCTGATCCCGCGCCAGCTGTTCGAGGTCGTGATCCAAGCCGCGATCGGGACCAAGGTGATCGCCCGCGAGACGGTCCGCCCGTTGCGCAAGAACGTGACCGCCAAGTGCTATGGGGGTGACGTCACGCGGAAGCGCAAGCTGCTCGAGAAGCAGAAAGAAGGCAAGAAGCGGATGAAGCAGGTAGGGACGGTCGAGATCCCGCAGGAGGCATTCTTGGCGGTCTTGCAGGTTGACTAGCCTCGTCATCCAAACGGCCTTTCTGGGAGACGTCGTGCTCACGACGCCGCTGCTCGAGGCACTCGCCGCCCGCCACGGGCCCGTGGACGTGGTGACCACCCCGGCCGCGGCGCCGCTGATCGAGACGCACCCCGCGGTCCGGCGCGTCATCCCGTACGACAAGAAGGGCCGCGATCGCGGCTTGGGCGGCCTGGTCAGACTGGCCCGCGCCCTGCGCGCGGAGCAGTATGAATGCGCGTATCTTCCGCATCGTTCGCTCCGGACGGCGCTGGCGGCGTGGCTTGCCCGCATCCCGCAGCGGGTCGGCTTCGACGACGGCTGGCGGTCGCTCTACACCGACGTCCGACGCCGGGCGAAGCAGGGTCACGAGATCGACCGCGTGCTGGCGCTCGCGGGCGTCACGGTGCACCGTATTCGCCCGTCGCTGCACGTCCCGCTCGCCGATCGCGCAGCGACGGAGGGCTTCCTGCGGGAGCACGGAATCCGGGAACGGTTCGTCGCGCTCGCGCCGGGATCGATCTGGGGCTCCAAGCGCTGGCCGTACTATAGAGAGCTGGCGGAGCGGCTCGCGGGCAGCGTGGGGATCGTGGTCGTCGGCGGACCCGAGGATGCGGGCCTCGCGGCGGAGATTACCGCGGCAGTGGCGCGCTCGGGCGGCCACGCGGTCAGTGGGTGCGGCCGGCTGACCATCCGTCAGTCAGCGGAGGCGATCCGGCGGGCGGCGGTGCTCGTGACCAACGACAGCGCCCCGCTCCACTTCGCGCAGGCGGTCGACACGCCGACGGTGGCAATCTTCGGGTCCACCGTGCCGAGCTTCGGGTTCGGGCCGCGGGGACCCCGGGACCGCGTGGTCCAGCTCGACGGCCTGGCGTGCCGCCCGTGCTCGGCGCACGGCCCGCCCAGCTGCCCGCTGGGGCATCACCTGTGCATGAAGTCGCTCTCAGTCCAGGACGTCCTTCAGGCGATAGAGGAGACCGGTGCGCTACGTCGTCGGGATTGACCTCGGCGGAACGAACATCGTCGCGGGGACGGTGGCCGAGGACGGCTCGGAGATGCTGGGGCTGGTGTCCGAGCCCACCATCTCCGAGCAGGGTGCGGACGCCGTGCTCGGACGCATCGTGAAGTTGGCGCGCGCGTCGATGGCAGCGGCGCGGGGCAAGGAAATCGGCGGCGTCGGCATCGGCTCGCCCGGCCCGCTCGACACGAAGACCGGCATCGTGCTGCTCACCCCCAACCTCGGGTGGACGAACTTCCCGCTGCGCGATCGGCTGGCAGGCGCGCTGAACCTGCCCGCCACGCTCGACAACGACGCCAACTGCGCCATTTTCGGCGAGTGGTGGCGCGGCGCGGCGCGGGGCGCCCAGCACGTCGTCGGGCTGACGATCGGGACGGGGATCGGCGGCGGCATCGTGCTGGATGGGGAGATCTACCGGGGGGCGTCGGACATCGCGGGTGAGATCGGCCACATGACCATCGATCTGAACGGGCGGCGCTGCAAGTGCGGCAATTACGGGTGCCTCGAAGCCTATGCCTCGGGGCCTGCGATCGCGGCGCGCGCCGTGGAAGGGGTCGAAGCCGGCGCCGAAACGGCTCTGCCGCAGTACGTGAACGGCGACCTGCGCAAGATCACCGCCCAGCTGGTGTACGAGGCGGCGCACGACGGCGACGACTTCGCCCTCGAGGTCGTCAAAGACACGTCGAAGTTCCTGGGCGCAGGGGTCGCGAGCATCATCAACATCTTCAACCCGCAAGTGGTGGTAATCTGCGGAGGAGTGACGCTCGCGGGCGAGCGGCTGTTCGGCCCGCTGCGCAGCGAGGTCAAGCGGCGCGCGTTCAAGCCGGCCGTGGACGTCTGCCGGATCGTGCCCGGCGAGCTGACCGGCACGGCCGGCGTGTACGGCGCGGCCGCGGTGTTCATCAAGCACACGTGGGGACACCTGTGAAGCGGCTTGGCGTCATCGGGTCCATGGTGTGGGACACGATCTACGGGCGCGACCCCGCCCAGCCGGCGGTGGTGGAGTGGGGCGGCATCGGGTATTCCCTCGCGGCCCTCGACGCGACCTTGGGCGACGCCTGGCAGATCGTTCCCCTCATCAAGGTGGGTCGCGACCTGGCCCCGCGCGCCGCAGAGTTCCTCGGCGCGCTCCACCATGTGGCGCCCGGCGCGCGGTTCGTCGAGGTGCCCGCGGCGAACAACCGGGTCACGCTCCGCTACTACCAGCGCGAGCGCCGCTGCGAGCAGATGTCGGGCGGCGTGCCGCCGTGGACATGGCCCGAGCTCGGGGCCCAGGTGACGGATCTCGACGCGCTGTACGTGAACTTCATCTCGGGCTACGAGATGGATCTGCCGACGGCGCAGCTGTTGCGCCGCGGCTTCCCGCGCTTTCTCTATGCCGATCTGCACAGCCTGTTCCTCGGGAAGGAGCCGGACGGCACCCGCGTGCCGCAGCCGCTCCCCGATGCGCCCGCCTGGTTCGGCTGCTTCGACACCGTGCAGCTGAACGCCGAAGAGATGGAGCAGCTGGGCCCCGATCCGCTCGCCGTCGCGGCGGGCGCCCTGGCGCGTGGGTGCGGCACGCTGGTCGTCACGCTCGGCTCGCGGGGCGCCGCGTACTTCACCGGCGACCCGGTTCGCACCGCGCTGATCCCCGCGGAGGGACCGCCCCTTCCCGACGGCGACCCGACGGGTTGCGGCGACGTGCTCGGCGCTACGGTGGTAGCGTCGCTGGTCGCCGGCGCGAGCCTCGAGGACGCGTTGCGGCTCGGCACGCGCATGGGTGCGCGCAACGTGACCCACCGCGGCGCCTCCGGTCTGCGCGACCATCTGTTGGGAAGGCTCTCGGCGGTGTGACCCGGCTCGTCGAAGTCCCGACCCAATTCGACGATCGCTCGTTCGACCAGTTCGCGAGCGCGTTCGCCGAAGCGGCGAAAGACGGCGAGCGGCTTCTGTTCGATGCGCATGCGGCCGAATGGGCGTCACCGTACGGGTTGGTGGGCCTGCTTGCGGCGGGGCAAGCGGCGCGGGGCACGGGAGGCGGGGGCGGGGGCGGGGCCGGGGGAAGCGCGGAGCGACCGCTGCTCACCGCGCCGACCCACGCCGACGTCCTGACCTATTGGACGCGCGCCGGATTCTTCCGTGAAGCCGCCGAGCTGTTCGAGATCCACGGAAAGGTGCCGCGGGTGAAAGCCGCGGAGGAGAGCGACGTGCTGCTCCCCGTGACGCCGGTGCGCGCGGCGGAGGACGTGCACGCCGTAGTCTCCAACATCCAGCGGCGCGCGTCTGCCATCCTGGCGTCCGAGCTGGGGCTCGATCCGAAGGCGACGATGGGCTTCGCTATGGCGCTTTCAGAGGCGTGTCAGAATATTGTAGAACACGCGGGCACGGGCGGCTGGGTGGCGGTGCAGGCGTACCACTGGCGCCGCAAGCTCGCGAAGCGGGTGGTCGTGATTGCGGTGGCGGACGCGGGGGTAGGGTTCCGGCACTCCCTCGAGCCGACGCAGAGCAAGCGCTTCGGGACGCGTTGGGGGGACGCGGCCGCGCTCGAGGCGGCGCTGATCCAGGGCGTGAGCCGGTTCAGAGATCCGGGCCGCGGCCAGGGACTCGCCGGGATCCGCCGCTATCTTGCCCGCTGGGACGGCAAGATCGCGATCCGCAGCGGGACGGCCCGCATCGCGATCGTGCCCAAATGGGACGACGACGTGCCCTTGAAAGACGGCCTCCCGGCATTCCCGGGCGCCCAGGTGCTCATCATCATACCCGAGCAGGGGTCCACCAAGCCGTGATACAGCACATCGACGTGCACGCGGTCCTCCAGGAGTCAGTGTCGGGCGTTTATACGGACCTGGTCACGCGTCCGACGGGGCGCGTCGTGCGCGAGTGCATCGAGCGGGCGATGGCCACCGCCGCAGGGGACGGCGCCGTCGCCCGCATCGATTTCGCGGGCGTGGGGTGCATCGACTACTCGTGCGCCGACGAGATCGTCGCGAAGCTGTTGCGGAGCCGCCCGGGCGTGCTGGTCCTCACGGGCATCTCGGACGGACACCGCGAAGCGATCGAGCCGGTGCTCGCGGGCCATCGGCTCGCGGTGCTGATCGAGCGGCCCGACGGCACGCTGGAAGCGGTCGGGGCCCCGGACGCGGCGGCGGCGCTGCTCGAGGAGCTGGTGGCACGGCGGCTCGCCGCGCGCACGCCCGGAGGGACCCTCACGCTGACGTGAAGCGTCGCCTCGGCTTTTCGACCCGCGCCGTGCATGGCGACCCGGAGGCGCGCCCCGACTGGGCGCCGGTGGTGGCACCCCTGTACCAGAGCGCCACGTTCACCAATCCCATCGGGTCCGCCCAGGAAGTCATCTACGCCCGCTACGGCAACAACCCCAACCACGTGGCGATCGCCAGGCGCCTCGCGCTGCTCGAGGGCGCCGAGGCGGCGCTGTTCGTGGGCAGCGGCATGGGCGCGATCGCCCTGTCGCACCTCGCCGTGCTCCGACCCGGCGACCACCTGCTCTCGAGTGAGTGGATCTACGGTGGCGTGTACCGGTTGTTCGCACAGGAGTTCGGTCGCTTCGGCATCGAGGTGTCGTTCGTCAACCCGCTGGAGCCCCGCACCTGGAAGCGCGGGCTCAAAAAGAACACGCGGGCCATCTTCGTCGAGACCCCCACCAATCCCCTGCTTCGGGTGCTCGATCTCGAGCCGATCGCCGCGCTGTGCAAGACCGAGGGGCTCGCGCTGCTGGTCGACTCGACCTTCGCCACGCCGTTGAACTACCGGCCGCTCGAGCATGGCGCGGATGTGGTGATCCACAGCGCCACGAAATACCTGAACGGCCACTCCGATGTGCTCGCGGGCGCGGTGGCGGGCAGCGAGTCGGTGATCGAAGAGGTGCGCAAGCTCCTGCACGTGTGGGGCCAAGCGCTGGACCCGATGGCGGCCTGGTTGATCGATCGCGGGATGAAGACGCTCGCCGTGCGCGTGGCGCGGCAGAACGAGACCGCCCTGGCGGTCGCCCAGTGGTGCGCCACGCAGCCGCCGTTCACCGCGGTGCACTACCCCGGGCTGCCGTCACACGCCGATCACGACGTTGCGACGCGGATCCTCAACGGCTTCGGGGGTATGCTGGGGGTCGAGCTCAAGGGGGGCGCGCGGGCGGCGGAGCGGTTCCTGCGCGCGCTCACGATCGCGACGCACGCGCCGAGTCTCGGAGGCGTCGAGACGCTCGTGTCCGAGCCGCGGCTCACGTCGCACGCGATGCTCACACCCGACGCCCGGGCACGGGCTGGCATTGCCGACGGCTTCCTGAGATTTTCCATCGGACTGGAGGACGCCGACGACATCATC
>QHTS01000185.1 GCA_003220905.1 Gemmatimonadota bacterium
CTCGTCGCCGCCGTGCAGCTGTATCGCGCCGTGGGGGCCGGGTGGCCCGCCGCCCAGGAGTGAGCCATAATGAGGCGGTGCCCAAGCGGTCGCGGAAGCGCGCACGCCGCCCGGCGGCCGAATCCCTCGTGTTCTCGTTCCTGAGCGCGGCGGACGCGGTCGAGGCACGGCTCGAAGCGGCCTTGAGCCCGACCGGATTGTCTCTCGCGAAGCTCGCGGTGCTGCATTTCCTGGCGGATGCGAAGGAGCCGCTGCCGCTCTCCGATCTGGCGGCGCGCCAGCACTGCGTGCGCTCCAACATCACCCAGCTGATGGATCGCCTCGAGAAGGACGGCCTGGTCCGTCGGCGCGCCGATCCGGACGACCGTCGTAGTGTCCTGGCCGAGCTCACTCCTGCGGGCGAGCAGGCGCATGCCAGGGGCGTACGCGCGCTCGCGGACGCGCAACGCGCCATCGTCAGCGCGCTCAAGGCGGGTGAAGCGGCGAGCCTCCAGAGCGCGCTCACCGCGCTGACATCCTGATTCGTGCTCCCAACATAGAAAGGGGATTCCCGTGGTCTACCTCGTCCCCGTAGGTCGATTCTTCTACTCGGCGATCTTCCTGATGACGGTGATGGGCCATTTCTCGGCGGGATACATCGGATACGCGGCCCAGGCGGGAGTGCCGGCCCCGGGGCTGCTGGTCCCGCTGTCGGGCGTCATTGCCATCCTCGGAGGCCTGAGCATCACGCTCGGCTACAAGGCCAAAATCGGCGGCTGGCTGATAGTGCTGTTTCTAGTGCCGGTCACGCTCAAGATGCACAACTTCTGGGCGGTGACCGACCCGATGATGCACGGGATACAGATCGCGCTGTTCATGAAGAACGTGTCCATGCTGGGCGCCGCACTGCTGATCACGCACTTTGGTGCGGGCCCGATCAGCCTCGACACGCGGCGGGCGTCTCCTGGCGTGATGTAGGCCTCAGCGCCGCGGCCGGCGGCGCTCCATGTGCCGGGCCATGATCCGCACGAGCTCGGCGTTGGTCCACGGCTGCCAGCCGTGCGGCTTCATGGGACGTCCGTAGCCGAACTCCGCGTCGGCCGCGGGCCGCGCGTGTGTGAGAAACTCCTCGAGCCGGTACACGGCGAGGTTCAAATAGAAGGTGTCCATGTCGCCGGTGAAGACGTGGATCTGGCCCCTGAGCCTTGGCCCGAGCGTCGCCCAGTTGCGCTCCAGGTAATCGCGCAGGTCGTAGTCGTGTGCCCGGAAGTACTCGGCCACGCTACGGTCGATCGTTCCGGTGCGGAGGTCCCACAACTCGGCGGGGTAGCCGTCCGGCGCCACGGGACCGTACGTAGCCTCCCAGATCGCGAACTGCTCGCCCGAGCGCGCGCGGCTGCCGAGCACCGCCTCGAACTGGCTCTCCTGCCGTATGCTGATGCGCGGCTGGCCGGTGACCTCCTGCTCGGCCGGCACCTCCGCGGTCATCCATTCCGCCACCTGATGCACGAACGCGTTCGTATCGCTGTAGATGTCGGGGATCTCGTAGTGCCGGAAGTCCACCGGGTCCGAGTAGAGCACCCACGTCCCGCCGAAGAAGTCCGGGTGGTACACCTGGAGCGCCAGCGCCTCCCAGCCGCCGGTCGAGCCGCCCGTGAGCACGCGCGCCCACGGCTGCCGGATCATCCGGAAATGCTCCTCGAGATACGGAATGAGCTCCTGCAAGAGTGCATCGCCGTACGGGCCGTTGTTCGCGGAATTCACGGCGTACGAGTCGTCGAAGTACGGCGTCGGGTGCTGGAACGTCACGGCGATCATGCGCGGGAAATTGGGAGCGCTCCACGCCCGATAGAACTCGAACCCGGGTTCGCGCGCGCTGCGCGCGAGGCGCGCCGCCCGTTGCCCGGGGGTTTCGGAGCTGCTGTCGGTCGAGAACCCGAACGGGGGGTTGAGATTGAAGTGCCCCTGGTCGTACACGGTAGGATAGCGACGGACGGAATCCGCGTCGTACCCGCGCGGCAGCAACACCGTCGCGCCGAGATAGATGGGACGCCCCCACCACGCCGTGAGCAGCTTACTCTGAATCTTGATGTGCCTGACCCACTTCGTGTCGGGCGGCAGCTCGATGGACGGGAGCACCCGCGTGAGCTCGAGCCGGATCGTGTCGGCTCGGGCGGGATCGAGATGCACCTTCCGGACCGCGCTCACGAGATTCCCCGGCGCCTTGTTGAACTGCTGGCCCTCCCACTGATCGTCGTGCAGCCACAGCGTATGCCCGTCGGCGCGGTGGAACTCCGAGTACACGTTGAGCAGCCCCTGCACGTAGTAGTCGCCCGCGGGGATCTCCTCGAGGCTCGACACCGGATAGCCGAGGGTGGTGCCGTCGATCACCCCGGGCGCGCCCGGCACGAGCTGGGTGACGTCGACGCCGAAGAACGGGGTGCAATCGCTCTCGTGGCGGACCTGGAGGCGCGGCTCGACGTCGTCGTGCCGCGTCACGAACACGTACATGCGTCCGGTCACGGGCGTGCCGCGGAGCGCCACCGGCACCGTGATCTCGACCCGAGGGCCTTGGGCGGCGACCTGCGGCGGAAAGGCGAACGGGACGGCGGTGATCGCGGCGATGATGGCGAAACGCAAGGGCAGGTCCTGGAGAGGGCGCGCTACAGTGACCTCAAGCGCGCCGGTTCGCAAGATGTGGAGCGGGGAGCATCGGGATACCGGGCGTCGACGAGCGGCCCGGCGGCGGTCCGTAGATGATCGGTGCGCCGCACGTGCATAGGCCGCTGCGCGGGATGGCGGCCGGCGCGGCGGGAGTCGGTAACCGGTACGAGATAACGCTAGGATCGCCGATGAACCCGCCACAAACGTGACAGTGAATCTGCATCATGTCCTCGCCTCGTCCGAGTAAAAGAAAGAGGGCGGACTCTGCCGCCCCCCTCCTCCGAAACAGACCAGTCCGCTTGGAGCAGACCAGTCGACTGAGCTTGCCCAACGTACCGTACTTTACTAGACTTGTCAAGTCAGGCTTACAACTTGGATCGTATATTTACCAGGCATTGTTAACAAGTAGCGGAGGAGGAGTCGCGTGGACGTGCCGTTTGTAATTCGTCACCGGTTGGAGGAGTTGGGGTTGGAGCAGCGCGATCTCGCCCGCGCCGCCCGGGTGACCGAGTCCTACATCTCCCAGCTGTTGACACGGCGTAAAGCGCCCCCGGCCCCCAACCGCACGGACATCTATGACCGGATGGACAAGTTCCTGCGGCTGCCCAGCGGGGAGCTGGCGAAGCTGGCGGAGCTCCAGCGCAAGGAGCAGCTGAAGCGGGAACTGGGCGACGAGCCCACCGCTCTCCTCGGGGGAGTCCGAGAGCTGATCTTGCGCAAGTGTGCCCCCGACAAGGAAGCCGAGATTCGGGCGATCTTCGAGCAGCAGCCGCTTGGTGAGCTAGAACGCTTGGTCACCTCGAAGGTGTTGGAGGTGGCGAAGCAGGTGGCGAGACAAGAATTGGACAACGAGTACTGGGTCCGGATGATAGCCCAGCTCGGCGGCCGCAGCTACGAAGAGATGCGCGTGATCGTGCTCGAGTTTCTCGACACGGACATCTTCCACGTGTCCGCCGAGAACTGCGTCTCGTTTCTGGAGCCGCTGATCGAGTCTTGGGACGTGGATCTCGCGACGTTCGGTCTGGAAATCGTCCTGAACCGACGGGTCGCGACCGGGCATGTGAAGCGCTTCGAATTTGTGGAACGGGAATTTGACGAGCGCGTCATGGAGGAGCAGGGGCTGACGGAGTTCCTGCGGGATCCTGCCTTGAGCGGCACGGCGACCGCGGAGGAGATCGCGGCTCTCAAGCGCCTGCGGTTCACCAGCAAGCGGCCTACACCGCTCTTTTACTACCGGGAGCTACAGAGCCTGAGAGACCCCCTGCATTTTCGGACCCCGCAGGAGCCGGACCGCCACTAATGGCCGGGCCGGCGGGCTCGCTCTCCCGCACCTGGACGTACGCCCGGTACCCGCATCTGCAGGCTTCCGTCGTTCGACCGAGCCGATCGGTCCCGAATGCGAGACGCTGAGCACATTGGGGGCAGCGGGGCGCGCCGCCGTCTTTGACGAGGCCCGTCCGCGCCAGCGCCCGGTTCACTTGTACCGGTAGGTGATACGTCCGCGTGTGAGGTCGTAGGGGGACACCGCGAGGGTGACCCGATCGCCGGCGAGCACGCGAATCCGGAAGCGGCGCATCTTGCCCGCGATGGTTGCGAGCACATAGTGGCCATTCTCGAGCAGGACGCGGAACGTGGTGTTCGGGAGCACCTGCTCGACGGTGCCATTGATCTCGATCGCTTCTTCCTTCGGCATCGGTCCGCCCGCGTAAGGGGGGGGAACGACAAGGCGGGACCGGCGCATTGGCCAAGTCCCGCCTTGACGTACAACGCTCGATGAAGGCTAGCGGTCGGGCCGGGCGAAGTCAAATCGGAAGGTCCAGGATCGCCCGGGCGGCACGGAGCACGATCGGCGCGACGTCCGCGGGCGTCCGCGTCGGGCCGGCGAGCACGTCGAACGTCTGGAAGCTCGTGAGCGCAAACAGGAGATCGATGGTCTCGTCCCGCGCCTCGCGGATCCGCCCCACGATCACCCGCAGCCCCTGTCGCCGCCACTCCTGCCGGGCGGCGAGCGTGCGGTCGAGCCCGGCATCGAGCGCGCCCAACGCTAGGAGCCGTCGGTGCATCGGGCGGTGCGCCGTGCGTGCGCCAGGTCCCACATCCCGCCCCGCCGGGCGAGGTCGTCGAACAGCGCCTCGAGCAGCTTGGGCCGCGAGCCGAACCGCTGATACACGGTGGCGCATCGAAGGGGAGCTCGGTCCGATCGACATCCTCGTGGCGAACGCGGGAGGCAGCTTCACGCACCCCGGTCCCCTCGAAGCAACGAGCGAAGCAGGGTGGCATGCGTCTCTGGACGGCAATCTCACGGCGACGTTTCTTACCATCAAGAGCATTCTGCCCGGGATGAAGGAACGGAAGGCGGGTACCATCATGACGATCTCCTCGAATCCCCGAAGCCCAGAAGCACGCGCTCGTTGACCTTCACCCCATCAGGCGTCTGGGTACACCGGAAGACGTGGCCCGCGCGGCTCGGTTCCTCGCGTCCGACGACGCTGCGTGGATTACCGGCATTGTCCTGGACGTGGCGGGTGGGTCCGTGATGGTATGAGCGACGCGTCTCTCTTCGAGAAGGAGGCCGGATGACACAGACCGATCATGATCGGCGGGTCGACTACATCGAGTTCGGCGCGACCGACGTGGGCCGGACCAAGGAATTCTATCAACAGGTCTTCGGCTGGCGGTTCCAGGACTACGGACCGGACTACACGAGCTTCCAGGATGGCCGGCTGAGCGGCGGCTTCACGAAGGACGCGCCGGTCCGGCCCGCCAATCCCCTGGTCGTGATCTACGCCGTCCAGCTCGAAGCGATCGAAGCGAAGATCACGCCGGCGGGCGGGAAGATCGTCCGAAAGACATACCCGTTCCCAGGTGGCCGCCGCTTCCACTTCAGCGATCCGAGCGGGAACGAGCTCGCGGTGTGGACGGACCGGTAGCCGGCCGTGCCCATCCTCCGGCCCCGTCGCCACCGTGGCAAGAAAAAGCGCTGAGAGCCCCCGGGTCGCACTGGTCACCGGGGCGAACCGCGGGATTGGCCTCGAGGTGTGCGGTCAACTCGCCGAGCGCGGGGTGACGGTGCTGCTCGGGTCGCGCGACGCGGCCACGGGTGAGCGCGCCGCCGCGGATCTTGGCACGGGAAAGCGTACGGTGCTGCCCTGCCAACTCGACGTGACCGACGTGGGCAGCATCGAGGGCGCTCGGGCCCGCGTGACGGAGGCGTTCGGTCGGCTCGACGTCCTCGTGAACAACGCCGCCATCCTGTACGACACCTGGCAGCACGCCGTGGACGCCGATCTCGCCCAGGTCCGCGAGGCCCTCGAGACCAACCTGTTCGGCGCGTGGGGCATGGTACGCGCCTTTCTGCCGCTGCTGCGACGCAGTCGCCACGCGTGCGTCGTGAACGTGTCAAGCGAGGCGGGGTCGCTCAGCGCGATGGGCGGCGGGACCCCGGCCTACAGCCTTTCGAAAGCGGCCCTCAACGCGCTCACCCGGATGCTCGCGGCCGAGCTGCGGGACGAGCGGATCCTCGTGAACGCGGTGTGCCCTGGCTGGGTGGCCACGGACATGGGCGGTGCGGGCGGACGCCCGGTCGCCGAGGGGGCCGCGGGCGTCGTCTGGGCCGCGATGCTGCCAGACGACGGGCCGACGGGAGGGTTTTTCCGCGACGGCCGGCCCCTCGCCTGGTGAGGGGGCGGCGCGCGACACCACGCCGTCGCTTCCCTCGTACGGATCCTACCCCTTCAATTCGACAGAGCGCACCATGGCCAAACCGTTGCTGCAACTCGCCGCCCTCGGCTTCGCGGGCTTCGCCCTCTGGAAGATTGCGTCGATCGTCTTGCTCCCGTTCCTCGTGTTGGCGTTCAAAGTAGCGACGATCGTCGCGCTCGTGATGCTCGCGATCTGGTTCTTCAAGAGAAACGACAAGGGGAAAGACGATGCGGCGGCCTAGGCCCGTTTCGTATCGACTCCCGTCGTGACCAGGTCGCCGAAATCCACGGCGTGGATCTGCCCCGGTTGGCCGGTGAGCAGGCGCCGGTGGTAGTCCACCTGGCCGAGGTGGTAGGTAAAGTGGGCGATGAGATGGATGAGGTAATCCCTCGTTGTGACCGCGAGTCCCCTCGGCGGGTCGGGGTAGGGCTTGGCCAGATCGGCGTCGCTCACGTGTGTCATGCCGCGTTCCACGGCGACCAGCGCGGCATCGATGTCCCCCAGCAGGTCCGTTCGCGGCACGTCGCGCAGCGCGAACTCGGCGTCGCGATCGCGCACGTAGCCGGTCCCGCCCAATACCGTGCCGATGTAGTACCGGATGTTTCCCGCCAGATGGAGCGCCAGCGTGCCGGCCGAGTTGCTGATCCCCGGCGGCACGCGCCAGAGATCGCGCTCGTCGGCGAACGACTCCACTTCCCGTCGTAGCGCCCGAAGGTCGCGCACCAGGATCCGGGCGATCCAGATGCTGAGGTGCAGTTCTTGGCTCATTTTCCCCCCTCCCGTTTCACGAACCTGCTGCCTGCGCTTCATCCACTCGCGCCGGAGTATCGCCTGAGCGCCGCGCGCCACAACGCCCTCGCGAGGGCGAACGCCACTCCCGCGACCCCCGCGGCCACGAGCGCGATCTCCGGCCGCAGCCGGCCGGTGAGCGCCGACGCCGGGATGGTCGTGGTCCACGCAATCGGGATCAGGTACACGAACAGGAACCGCAACGCTCCCGGGTACGCCGTGACGGGATAGCGCGCGCCCTCGTACACCGCGTCGAACAGCACGGCGATGTTCTCGACCGACACGAACCAGAACGCCAGGCTCATCAGGACGACCCAGATGGCATAGACGACGACGGCTGCAGCCGCAAGGCTCAAGCCAAACGCCGAAAGTTGTGCGAGCGATGGCGTGTGGCCCAGCCGGAAGAGCGCATATCCCGCGAGGCCGAGCCCGAGCACGACGTCCGTGAAACGCCAGACGTCGAGGCGGCGGAACGAGACGAAGCCCTGGGCGTCCACCGGCTTCACGAGCACCAGGTCCAGCTCACCGCTGCGCACCTCGCCGGCCAGCTGGCCGATCCCGGGGCGCAGCACGGCCTCGATCACACCGGTGAGCGCGTTGAACACGCCGAGCAGCACCACGATCTCCCAATAGTTCCAGCCGCCCAGGCTTGTGGTGTGGTGAAAGAAGAGCGCGAGCGTGAGCAGCGCGGTCGCCATGTAAAACAGGGTGCCGAGCACGCTCGCGACGAAGTTGGCGCGGTACTGGAGCTCCTCCGCGAGGTTGAGGCGCCAGAAGGCGGCGAGAATGCGGAATGCGGAGTGCGGAATGCGGAGTGTCATAGCGTGCCACGTTCCGCGGACGTTGTTCCGCGGCTCGACCTTCCACTGTTATTCCGCACTCCGCATTCCGCACCCCGCATTTGTCAGCCCCCTACCGCGCCGTAGCGTCGCAAGCCGCGGATCCAAGCGAGTCGATACGCGCCGACCCACACACCGAGCCAGACCAGCTGCGCCGCGAGCCCGCGCACGATCGCGTCCGTGCCGTGCACCGCGCCGGTGAGGACGTCGACCGGGAAGGCCAGCATGGAGCGGAACCACAGTACTCCCGCGACGCCGGCCACGGCCGGCGGCAGCAGGGCGAGCGGCGCGATCCGCCCGGCGAGGAACAGGGACACCCCGGCATGCAAGTCCATGATCGCCGTGGCGCGCGTCGTCCAGAACGCCAGCAGCCCCGTGGTAAAGCTGATGAAGAACCGCATCGCGGCGGCGAGCAGCACCGCCACCGCCGTGACCGCCCAGCGGCCGGGGTCGAACGGCAGGCGCACCGCGGGCCACGCCACCGCGACGACGAGCCAGACCACCAGGATGACGCTGGCGGTGCGCGCCTTGTAGGCGATGTTCTCCGCCACGGCCTCGTGTGCGGGGTGCAGCGGCCGGGCGAGCCGGTAGTTGAGCTCTCCTTCACGGATCCAGCGGTCCAGGTACCAGGAGTCCCAGGCGATGGTCAGCTGGTTGATGAGCATGACGGCGAAGAAGTAGCGGGCGAAGTCGGCGCGCGCATACCCGGCGACCGACCCGTCTCCCGCAATGGCCCACCAGATGCCGAGCGCGATCGCCGGCTCGGTCACACCCCACAGTAGCCAGAGCACGATCGACGCCCGGTACTGGAGATCGACCAACCAGGCGTTGCGGATCAACGCCGCGTACCGCTTGATCACGCGTTCTCCTCCACGCCGCGGGCGAACGCGAGCCGGATCACGTCCTCGATCGGCGGATCCTCGATCGACAGATCGGCCACCGGGAATGCGGCGAGGAGTCGGGCGCTCGTCGCGGGCGCGTCTTCGCGCCGCACCTCGAGCACGGCGTTCGGGAAGCGGAAGCTCTTGACTTCGCCGAACGTGGCCAGCGCCTCCGCGGTGACGCGATTCCCGTCGTCCCCCCCGCCTCCCCCGCCCCCCAGCACGAGCTCGATCCGTTTGGTGCGCGCGATCCGCGCCACGAGCACCTCGAGCGCCCCGTCGTACAACAGGCGGCCCCGGTTGATCATCAGGACCCGCGACGCGAGCGCGGTCACGTCCTGCATGTAGTGCGACGTGAGCAGCACCGTCGCGCCGTGCCGCTCGCGGTACTCGATGAGGAACCGGCGA
>QHTS01000187.1:0-4982 GCA_003220905.1 Gemmatimonadota bacterium
GATCGATCGGAAGCCACGTCTGGATGGCGGTGGGCCTCGCGGCCGGGCTCGGGTTGGGCCTCGCCGCCGTCTTGACGCACTCGCCTCTGCTCTTCGCGGTGACGCAGTGGCTGCGGCCGCTCGGAACGCTGTTCTTGAACCTGCTGTCGATGGTCGTGATCCCCCTCGTCGCCACGGCACTGTTCGCCGGAGTCGCGGGGCTCGGCGACCTGCGGCGGGTGGGCCGGCTCGGGATCCGGACACTCGCGTTCTTCTGGGGCACGACGCTCGCGGCGATCCTCATCGGCTTCGCCGTGGCGGCGTTGCTCCTGCCGCTCGCGCCCATCACTCCCGACCAGCAGGCAGCGCTCCGTCACGCGGCCGTCGCCGACTCCGGCGCCGTGCGGCATGCGGCGGAGCAGATCGCCACGGGCGCCCGGTTCATCGTGGAGCTCATCCCGTCGAACCCGGTGCGTGCCGCGGTCGACGGGAATCTCCTCCCCCTGATCGTGTTCATCACGATTTTCGCGGTGGCCGCCGCCGCGCTGCCCGACGAGAAGCGTCACGCGCTCACCGACCTCGCCGACGTGGCCACGCAGGCGCTGATCCGGATCGTGCGCTGGGTCCTGCTGCTCGCGCCGCTCGGCATTTTCGCGATCGTGGCCGGCGCCGTGGCGCAGTTCGGCGTTCAGTTGATCCAGGTCATGGCGGTGTTCATCGTGACGGTGATCGCCGGGCTCGCGGTACTTATCGCTGCCGTGTACCTCCCGGTCGTCGCGCTGGTCGCGCGGCTCGGCGCGTCGAGGTACCTGCGGGCCATCCGTGCCTCCCTGTTCATGGCGTTCTCGACCACGTCGTCGCTCGCCACACTCCCCGTCATGCTCGAGGCCGCGGAGAGCGACCTGCGGATCTCGCGCACGGTGGCGAGCTTCGCGCTCCCGCTGGGGGCGAGCATCGGCCGCTCGGGGAGCGCGCTGTTCCAGGCGGTGGCGGTCCTGTTCGTGGCGCAGCTCTACGGCGTCCCACTCGGGCTCGGGGGCACGTTCCAAGCGGGAGCCGCCGTGTTCCTCGCCTCGCTCACCGTCGCGAGTGTTCCCTCGGCGAGCATCGTGAGCCTCGTGCCGGCGTTCACCGCGACGGGACTCCCGCTCACCGGGCTTCAGCTGCTGCTCGGACTCGATCGCATTCCCGACATGTTCCGCACTATGACGAACGTCTTCGGAACTCTCACCGCGGCGACCGTGGTGGACGCCGTGGAGTCCACGAACAAAGAAGAACATGCAACGACTAGACGCACAGACGCACCGGGGAGAATAGGTTGAGTAAAGACAGTGTAGACCTGTTACTCCGTGCTGTTCTCCCCTGTGCGTCTGCTGCGTCTGTGCGTCTAGTCGTTCACACGCCGCACGCCTGAAACACGGGCGGGTGGTCCCCCCGCTGCAACAGATCGTGCAGCATCTCGTGCTCGGCGAGCCGACGGTCGTACAACCGACCCTGCGCCATGTAGATCGTGTGCGGCGAGCGCCACCATCCGTCGCAGCGGCCCTCGTGGGCGGGACAGGAGTAGCTCGAGCCCGGCACCTCGTACCACTCCACGCGATCGAAGTCACCCGAGAGCCCGGCGCAGCGTTCGATCTCCTCCCACCAGACTCGGTAGGCCGCGGGCGGCGTCGGTGCCGCCGACACTGAAGTGCCGGGTGATCAAGTACGCTCCGCCGAAGTCTCCGTACGCGCCCGCGGTCCAGCCATTGGAGCAGGCATGGCCCGAAACCGGGGGTTCCCTGACGGAGGACGCCGAGGCTCGCGAAGCTCGTCCCGTCACCCCTCGCTTCAAACCGCCAGTGCGCCGCGTTCTCACTGCGAGGCCACTCGCCCGGCCAGCACCACTCCGACCGCGACGCTCGCCACCGCGCTGCCCACGTGGAGCAGTGTCGCCCACCGCGCACCCCGCGTCGAGGCGAGCCGCACCACGCCCGCGAGCGAGACCGACACTGTGAGCATCCCGATCATCGTTCCCGCCGCGAACGACACAAAGTAGGCCAGCTGGGTGGCGCGCGTCGGTGCCGCGGCAACGAGCAGCACCAGGATCGCGGCGCTCCCCGCGAGTCCATGCAGCAGGCCGAACCCGAGCGAGCGGCGCGCATCGCCCTGCGGGTGCGCGTGCTCGTGCGCCGTCGCGTGGGCGTGGCTGTGGAGATGAAGGTGCGGGCCGCCGGCATGCGCGTGCATGTGCAGATGCCACCGTCCCCGCGCGTAGCGCAGGATCACCGTCCCGCCGAGCCCGATCAGCAGCAGCGCCACCAGAATGTCCGCGGCGGGCCAGAGCCGGTCCGGGAGGCGCAGCCCGAAGAGCACGATCGCACCCACCACCACCCCGACGCTCGCGGTGTGACCCAGCGCCCACGCGAGGCCCAACCGACAGGCGTCGAGCAGACGGCCCTGGCGGGTCGCGAGCGTCGACACGGCGGCCAAGTGGTCGGGCTCGAACGCGTGACGGAAGCCCAGCAGCAGGCCGAGGCCCGCGAGGGCGAGCAGATTGGGAGGGGGGCTCATGGCGGCTCGCAATCTAGTCTGTTCTCTTTGAAGAGTCATGGAACCCGGCCTCGACGCCGTGCACGCTCGCTACGCGCCCGTGGACGTCCGCGTCTCCGAGATTCTCGAGAACGTCCGCCGCGACTGCCGCGAGCTCGCCCCGGAAAGCCGCAACGAGGGGAACGAGCGGCAGGTCGAAGAGTTCATCGCCCGGCTCCGCGCGGAATTCGGGGAGCGGGTCGTGATCGAGCGACAGCGCCTGTCCGCATGGGCCGTGCGCACCACGCGCTGGAACTACCTCTTCACCGTCCCGGGCGAGCGCGACGACCGCATCGTACTCGTCGCCCACTACGACACCTGGCGCGGGCCGGGCGCGGACGACAATACGACCGGCGAAGAGATCCTGAAGCAGTATCTGCTCGCCGACCTGCGCGCCGCGCGGCGGCCCGCGCTGACCCACACGTACTTCATGGCCGGCTCCGAGGAGTGTGGCCTGGTCGGGCTCACCTCGCAGATCCTGCTCGCGCTCGGCCTCCAGGCCGCGAACTTGGCCCTCACCCAGCAGGACTGGCTGTATGGAGCGATCGCCGTCGCGCTCGCGCCGCTCGCCGGTTACCGCTTCGGCGTCTCGGGGTCCCGCGAGTACGTGAAGACGCTCACACCGGAGCAGCTCCGCCGCATCCGTGGCGTGGTCTCGGTGGACTCGGTCGGCGAAGGCCGGCTCTACATCCCTCGCGGCACCCTCGGCGCCGACTTCCTGCACGTGCTCATCCCGTTCGGGGACTACGACTCGATCAACGATCTCCTGGAGGAAGGCGCCCACCTGCACGGCATCAAGTACAATAACTATCTCGCCGGCGGCACGACCGACCACGTCTCATTCCTGGAAGTGAACAACGGGCTGTGGGTCCGGCTGCGGGAGTCGTTCCGTCGCCTCGCCGCCCGGCTGGCGCGCCGGCCGTACACGGCACCCCTCCGCATTCCGGCAACGGCGCTGGTCGCGATGGTCCCGGGCAAGGCATCCCCCATCGTGTTCGGCGGCAAGATCCACACGCCGCGAGATACGCCGGACCGCGTGTACGCGGCGCCGTTACGCGAGACGCTGCTGATCCTCGATTACTTCTTCCACCGCCTCGAAGGCGGCGACCGGGTGGGTGAGCCGCGCCACCTCGACGAGTTCCACTACGCCCGGTTGTACCGCACGAGCGCCGGTCACTTCCTCGCCCTGAAGGACGCCGTGGAGCCCAACCGCCGCAACGTGAACGGCGTGTATCGGGTGACGGCGACGGTCGAAGGGAAGCGCGCGGTCGCGCGCGTCCAGGCGATGGTCGAGTGGGGCGTGGAGACACGGCTCCGCGATCAGATCGCCGAGACCTGCGCCCGGCTCGGCCTCACGTGGGAGCGCGAGCGCGTCGACGAGCTGGAGGTGATCGGCGACGACGCACGGCTGCATTTCGCCCGGCGGCTCACGCCGCTCGAGCGCCTCGCGAAGGCTGCGCACCGCGTGATCGCGGCGCTGCAAGGCGTCGTGCGGCGCGGCATTTTCCTCACGTTCTTCGCGCTCGCGTGGCTCCTGGCGCAGCTGTTCGGGTGGGCACTCGACGTCGCCTTCAACCTGTCCACCCCGTTCGCCTTGTGGGTGGCGGCCCACACCACCCTGACCCTCGTCGTCGTAGTGCTCGTCGAGATCGCGATTCTGCTGTATATGATGGCGCGACGGATTCCCACGTGGATCGACAATGGGTACAGGCATGAGAATCGAGCGGATAATCTCGGGAGTCTCAAGCGAGTCAGGGCGTCGGGCGGACAGAACGGACTACAGCTAGACGCACAGACGCACAGGGGAGAATAGGCCGAGTAAACAGGTGGTCCTGTTGCCTCCTACGGTTCTCCCCTGTGCGTCTGCGCGTCTGTGCGTCTAGCCTGTAACGCGTCTGTGCATCTAGTAGTTGCCTTTCCTGTTTGGCTACAACCTTTTAGGTCTGTGCCCTATCGAATGGTGCACATGGAGCTCTCCACTCCCGGGGTGGCGACACTGCGCAGAGATCCGGACCAGCGGGCGTTGGGGGATGCGGAAACTGCCGACGCGGCGCTCGCCGCCTCCGGTGACGGCCGCGCCTTCGAGCGCCTCTACCGGGCCCACGTGGCGCGGGTGCACAGCCTGGTGCGGCGGATGGTCGGCCCGGACCATGCCGACGACATCGCGCAGGACGTGTTCGCCCGCGCCTGGACCAAGCTCGCGACGTTTCGCGGCGACGCGGCGTTCGGGACATGGCTGCACCGCCTGGCGGTGAACGTCATCCTCGCCCGGCGCACCACCCTCAGCACAGAGCGCGGCCGGTACCACGACTCGGCCGACATCCTCGACGGGGTGGCGGGGCGCCCGGCGGCGCCGGAGTTGTCGATGGACTTCGAGGAGGCCATCGGGCGGCTGCCCGACGGCGCCCGGCAGGTGTTCGTGCTGCACGATA
>QHTS01000187.1:5140-5602 GCA_003220905.1 Gemmatimonadota bacterium
ACGACGCTCGAGGCGCACGTCGCCTCGTGCGACGCGTGCCGCACGACGCTCGATGAGCTGCGACGCGTGGTGACCAATGCGCGCGCGCTCGACGACCGGCCGCCCACCGTGGATCTCTGGCCGGCGATCGCGACCCGGATCGGGCTGTCGCCGCGATCGAAGGCGCGGCCGTTCGCGCGCCGGTTTGCTTTCACCGTACCACAGCTCGCCGCCGCATCGGTGGTGCTCGCGCTGCTGTCGGGTGGCGCCGCCTGGCTGATTGGGCGACGCGGGACGGGGTCGACCCCGCCCGTCCAGGCCTCCGAACGCACCCCCGTGTTTCTCAACGCGTCCGCGTACCCGGGCGATCCGCGCTACGCCGCCCAAGTGGCGGATCTCGAGCGCGCCCTCGAACGGGGGCGCGGCCGGCTCGACACGGCGACAGTGCGCGTGATCGAGAGGAACCTGAGAATCATCGACCGG
>QHTS01000189.1 GCA_003220905.1 Gemmatimonadota bacterium
AGGCAAAGGCGAGGCCGAAGCCCAGCCCCTGCAGCCGGTCCTGGAAGCGGTTGAGGTAGTGGATGTCGTCCTGCCCGGCGTCGCGCTGCACATCGGAATTATACAGGCTGTCCTTGAGCTCCTTGAGCTTCCGGTCCAGCTCGCGCGCCTGGCGCGACACGGGTGCGGCGGCCGCAGTGTCGCCGGCGGTGTTGTCCCGCAACGCCTGCTGCGTGTTCTTGAGCTGTGTCTCGAGGCTTGCAATCCGATTCAGCATCTCGTTCAGGGCGGACATGGCGTTGCGCCATTCGAGCCCGGCGCGGAGCTGCGCCGCGAACCGGGCGGGATCGCCGCCCAGGATCGGGTCGGGCTCCACGGTGACCGTCTTGGTCCCCGTGCGGCCCCCGGCGGTCACGGTGACGGTGTAGGTCCCGGGGATCGCACGGGGGCCTCCGACATTCCGGAACGGATTCTCCTCATCCTCAGCACCCGTGGGACGCTCGAAGTTGAGCCGGGTCGGCCCGGCGTGACGGAGGTTCCAGACGTAGCGGTTGACGCCCTGCTTCCCCGGGCCGCCCGAATCGACGACGACGGTGTCGCCGCGGCTGTCCGTGACGGTCGCGATCACGCGCCCGCGGCGGGAGCGCCCCCGCTCTTCCTCCCCCTGCGAACCGGATGAGCCGGTGTCCAGGGCGGCCTTGAGGTAGTAATCGATCATCGCGCCGGCCGGCGCGTTCGGCGTGGTGAAGCGCGTCGGGGCGACGCCCGAGCGCCGCGGGCGCACGTGGATCTGGGCCGGCAGCGTCGAGAACAGGTGGAAATCGGAGGCGACGACCTCAGGGGTGAGCTCTTCCAACGCGGTGATATTGTCCAGGACGAATAGCCCACGGCCGTGCGTCGCAAGCACCAGGTCATGTGAGCGCTTGATGAACTGCACGTCGTACACCGGCGCGGTGGGGAACTCCGCCTTGAGCGGCTTCCAGCTCGCGCCGCCGTCGCGCGAGTACCACAGGGCGGCGTCGGTCCCGAGGACGAGGAAGCCCCGCATGTTCGGATTCTCACGCACCACCCGCGCGGGGACGTCCGGCGGGAGACCCTTGCCGACGTCGGTCCACGTCTTGCCGTAGTCGCTGGTCTTGTAGACGTAGGGCCGCCGGTCGTCGAGCTGGTGGCGGTCGATCGCGATGTAGGCGGCGCCCGCGTCGAAGGGCGAGACCCCGATCTGGTACACCCGTCCTTCCACGTCCTTCGCCAATCCGGGGAAGTGGCCGGACACGTTGCTCCAGGTCTTCCCGCCGTCCCGGGTGACCTGCACGAGCCCGTCGTCCGTGCCGACCCAGATCACGTTGGAATCGGTCGGTGCGAGGTTGACGGTGAGGATCGTATTGTAGGTCTCGGCGCCCGAGATGTCGTAGTTGATGGGACCGCCGCTCGTCACCTGCTTCGTCTTGTCATTCCGGGTGAGGTCGGGACTGATGGCCGCCCAGCGGTCGCCGCCGTCCGTGCTCTTGAACACCACATTGCCGCCCATGTAGACCGTGTTCGCGTCCCGTGGCGAGACGGCGATGGGCGATGTCCAGTTGAAGCGGTACTGCAGGTTGGCGGGCTTCGTGTCCTTCACGCCGGACAGGGAGGGCCGGATCGAGCGGTTCAGTCCCGTCTTCAAGTCGACGCGGGTGATGTTGCCGTTCTGGGAATCCACGTAGAGGATGGATGAATCGGTCGGCGCCGGCACCGCGTATTCGCCGTCCCCCCCCGCCACCGTGAACCACTCGGAGCCGTTCACGCCGCCGCCCGCCCCGCCTCCACCACCTCCGCCACCTCCACCGGTTCCCACGTTGCTCGACGGCCCGCACCACGCGTTATTGTCCTGGAGGCCGCCGCACAGCATGTACGGAGTGTTGTTGTCGGCCGCCACCATGTAGAACTGCCCGATCGGCAGGTTGTTCAAGAACCGCCAGCTCTTGGCGCCGTTCTCAGAGAGGTACACACCGCCGTCGTTCCCCTGGATCATGCGGTCCGGGTTCTGTGGGTCGATCCACAGTGCATGATGGTCCACGTGCACGCCGCGGTCGATGGGCGTCGTCGTCTTGCCGCCGTCGTCGGAGCGAAGCAGCAAGTACGACGAGAAAAACAGCTTCCGGTCGTCCGCGGGCGAAACGTGCAGCAGCGAGAAGTAAAACGGCCGCGTGGAGAGGCCGTGGAAGTCGGAGACCTTGGCCCAGTGGTCGCCCTGGTCCTTCGAGTCCCACAGCATCCCCTGCTTGGTCTCGACGAGGGCGTATACGTGGCTCGGATTCGTGGGACCGGCGGCGACGGCGATGCGGCCGAGCGGGCTGGGAGGGAGACCCTCGCTGAGCCGTTCCCACGTGAGGCCGCCGTCCTTGGACCGATAGATGGCGCTCCCCGGTCCGCCCGACACGAGCTCCCACGGATAGCGCACGAACTGCCACATGCCGGCGAACAGCATCCGAGGGTTGCCCGGCACCATGATCAAGTCGGTGGCGCCCGTCGTGTCGTTCACGAACAGCACCTTCTGCCACGTCTTCCCACCGTCCGCGCTGCGGAACACGCCGCGCTCGGGATTCGGCGCCCACACGTGGCCCAAGGCGGCCACGAACACGACGTCGGGATCGGCAGGATCGATCACGATCCGGGTGACCTGGCCCACGTCACCCAGGCCCATGAACCGCCAGCTCTTGCCGGCATCGGGAGACATGAACACACCACCGCCGTCCACGACATCATTCCGCGGGTTTCCTTCCCCGGTGCCGACCCACACGACGTTCGGGTTCGAAGGCGCGAGCGCCACGGCGCCGATCGACGACGTCGGCTGATCCTTGAACACGGCCTCCCACGAATCGCCACCGTCGGTCGTCTTCCATACGCCGCCCGCCGCCGCGCCGACGTAGTACACGTTGCGGTCTCCGGGCACACCCACGACGGCGGCCACTCGGCCGCCGGCCACCGAGGGGCCGAGGTTGCGGAACTTGAGGTTGTTCAGGGAATCAGCGCTCAAGGCCCGAGGTGCATCGGTCGGCGGTTTCACACGGCCGCGACCCTGCGCAGGGGCGGGGGCCGGGACCGACAGGGCGAGAGCGAAGCACAAGAGCGCGCTGTCGGCAGTGGCTTGACGGAGAGCCATGCGGCGCATCGGACGAACTCCTAGAAGTGGGTCCCAGGAACAGATACGAAAACAGGGCAACGGGCGTTGGCGTCTCGGGGCCTGATTTATCGGCAAGCCTAGCGCGCGTCAAGCGTGTAAGATTTTCCCTATGACAAGATCCTTGCTGCTCGTCGGAGCGTCGGTCGCGACTGCGGCATTGACGCCACAGCTCGCCGCCCAAGATCTCGGCAAGGCGCGCCAGACCGCCATCGTCACCGCCGCCAGCCGGCTCGCTCCGGCGGTGGTGAGCGTCAACGTCCTGCGGCGCGAGCGGCGCCTGCCTCAGGACCCCTTCGAGCAGTTCTTCACGCCCCGCGGCGCCGAGCAGGTGGTAGAGGGCTATGGGTCCGGCTTCATCATCTCCGCGGACGGCGTGGTCATCACGAACCAGCACGTCACGCAGGGGGCGGAGCAGATCGTCGTCACGACGCGCGACGGACGGGATTTCCCCGCGAAGATCCAGGGGGAGGACCCGCTCACGGACATCGCGGTGCTGAAGCTGGACGCGACGAGCCTCCCGACCGCTCCGCTCGGGAAGAGCACCGACCTGATGATCGGGGAGTGGGTCGTAGCCGTAGGCAACCCGTTCGCCTACCTGCTCGGCAACACGGAGCCCACCGTCACGGCGGGGGTGGTGAGCGCCGTCGGGCGGAACCTGCTGCCCTCCCAAGGGCAGTCGGGGATCTACGTCGGCATGATCCAGACCGACGCGCCGATCAACCCCGGCAACTCGGGCGGGCCGCTCGCGAACGCCGTGGGGGAAGTGGTCGGCGTGAACAGCTCGATCTTCACGAGCTCGGGCGGATCGGTGGGGATCGGATTTGCGATCCCGATCGAGCGGGCCCTGCGCGTGGCGGACGAGCTGCGGCGCTTCGGGAAAGTGCGGCGTGCCTGGGTGGGGCTCGACGTCGCGGGGGCCGAGGATCTGCGGGGGTGGAAGCAGGCGGGCGGCCTGCGGGTGACCCAGGTGGCGCCGGGCGGGCCCGCGGGCCGGGCCGGCGTCGTGGCGGGCGACGTACTCGTGAGCGCGCGCGGCCGGCGGTTGCGCACGTTCCTCGATTGGGAGGCGGTCATGCTCGACACGGGCCCCGGCGACACGCTCATGGTGAGCTTCCGCCACGCTGGCGAAAGCCGCAGCGCCCGGCTTGCGGTCACCGATTTCCCGACCACGCTCGCGGAGAAGGTGGCGGTCCTGGGCGGCATGAAGGTGGTGACGGTGACCCCGGCCGTGCGAGCCGAGCGCGACATTCAGAGCGACCACGGTGCGCTGATCTACGACCTGCCCGATGACATGGAGGAGGCCACGGGCCTGCGCTCGGGAGACGTGATTCTCCAGATCAACCGGGTGCGGGTGTCGAGCGCCGACGATCTGCGCCGGGCGTTCGCGGCGACGGCGGGAGCCGGGGCGGTCACCGTGTGGTACGAGCGCTCGGGGCGCCTCGAGCGGACGGCGTTCTACGTGAGATAGCGTCGCGATCTAGCGGGCAGGCGGACGGGGGGCCATTGTCAAGCGACGAGAACCACATCCGGAGACCGCCATGGCCGACACGATCCGCAGGGTGAGCTACTACTACACGACCATATCCGACAAGCCCGGCGAGGGCGCCCGCCTCCTCGAGACTCTGAGGAGCGCCGGCGTGAACCTGCTGGCCTTCCACGCCTTCCCGAGCGCGCGCAAGGCCCAGGTGGACTTCGTGGCGTCGGACGCGGCGTTGTTCACGGCCGCCGCGAAGGGCGCAAAGATCAAGTTGTCGAAGCCGAAGACGGCATTCCTGATCGATGGCGACGATCGGGTCGGAGCGCTGGCCGGCATCCTGGCGCGGCTGGGCGCGGCGAAGATCAACGTCACGGCGGTGACAGGGGTGTGTGCCGGGATGGGTCGGTACGGAGCCCTGCTCTGGGTCAAGCAGGGCGCGGTGAACAAGGCCGCAGCTGCGCTCGGAGCTATGTAGCTAGCGCTGGGCTCCGCCCCGGCCGAGGGCGTCGGGACCGAATCTCTCGCGCACCTCGTCGATCACGCGAGAGATGACCCGGTCGCGCTCGGTCTCGAGCGTGGTGCCGGGGGTCTCGAGCAGGGACAACTGGCCCTCACCGCCCTGCCGGACGAGCTGCGACAGGGCGACCCCGAGCAGGCGCGCGGGGACGCGCCGGGCGGCGCGGAGCCGCGCCAACAGCTCGCGCGCCACGGCGTACACCGCCCGGTCCGATTGGACGGCGTCGGCGAGCGTGCGGCTCGCCTGCCGGGTCGTGAAGTCGGCATCGCGCAGCTTGACCGTGACCGTGCGGGCGACGAGGCCGGACTCCCGGACGTCGGCGCTGGCCCGGTCGGCCAGCGCGAGCAGCCTGGCAGCGAGCGCAGCGTCGTCGTCCAGGTCGGTGGGGAACGTCTCGTCGCGGCTCACGGACTTCGCCTCGCGATTGACCTCGACCGGCGCCCGATCGATGCCGCGCGCCCGCTCGTGCAGCCAGGTGCCCTCGCGCTCCCCCAACCAGCCCACCAGCGTCTCCCGCTCATGCCGGACCACGTCGCGCACGGTGCGGAGGCCAACGCGCGCCAGGCGCTCCTGGAACTTGGGCCCGATGAGCGGGATGTCCGCCAGTGCGAATTGGAGCATGAAGTCGGCCTCCGCTCCGGGGGCCACGACGTGCACGCCGTCCGCCGCCCTGCCGGGGCGCGGCTTGGCGAGGCCGGCCGCGAGCTTCGCCACGAACTTCGACGTCCCGCCCCCGATCGACAGAGAGAGCGACGTCTCGGCGATCACGGCGTCGCGCATCCGGCGCGCCGTTGCGGCGAGGGGTTCCCCGCCGTACAGCTGCTCGGTGCCCGAGAGGTCGAGATAGAACTCGTCGCTCGAGGCCTGTTCCACGACGGGGGTGAAGCGGCGCAGCACGGCGCCGATCTCGCGGCTTTTCCGCGTGCACGCGTCCCACGGCACGGGCACGACCGTCGCTCCGGGACAGAGGCGCACCGCCCGCGCCATCGGCATCGCGGAATGCACGCCGAAGGCCCGGGCCTCGTACGAGGCGGAGGTCACGACGCCGCGCTGCTCGGAAGAGCCGCCGACAATGAGGAGCCGGGCCTTGCCCGCGCCCTCCGGATCCGCCAGGCGCGCCACCGCCACGTAGAACGCGTCCGCGTCAGCGAGAAGAATGCGTCCACCGGAGGTCACCGGGCACTACGGGGACGGCGCGGCCGGATGGTCCTTGAAGATCTGTGCGACGATCTCACGACGCTCCGCGAGGTTGTACAGCGTCAGCCGGAAGACCTCGTCGTCCGCGCCGCCCAGCACGCCGCTGTAGCGGTTGGGCTCGGCGGTCTGACGCCGCTCGGCTTTCCGCACGAAGCGCAGCTCGTCGACCTGACTGATAGCGAAACGGAACGTCGAGTCGCCCTGTTGCACCACGACCGTGTCGCTCCGGAACCGGACGAGGTGCAGCTCCCAGAGGATCCGGCCGTCGTTGAGCGTGATCTGCCAGCGATCGTCCTGCTGCGCCGCGACCGGTGCGGTGCCGAGTAGGACGATCCCAGCGACCCAGAGCGCTCTCACTGTCCTTCCACCTTCCCCGTCTTCGCCGCCTCGGCGGCCTTTTTCTTCCTTTTTTTCTTGAGGCGGGTGGTGCCGTACGTACCGCGGAAGATCTTGCCACGCCTGGTGCGAATGTCGCCTTTGCCCATGAAGCCTCCGTTACTTCGCTCCGCCCATCTTCCGGAGCCGGTTGTATTGCTCCGCCGATGCCGGCATCACCGAGAGACGCCCCATGCGCACGAGGCCGAGGTCGGCGAACGCCCGGTCCTTCTTAATCTCGGCGAGCGGCACCGGCCGCGGCAGTCTCTCCACTGCCCGGAGCTCCACCACGGCCAGCTTGGGATCCTTCTGCTTGGGGTCGGGATAGGCTTCTGACGTCACTTCCGCCACGCCCACAACGGCTTTCTCGTCTCCCGTGTGATAAACCAGCACCCGGTCCCCGGGTTTCATCTGTCGCAAGTGCTTCAGGGCCAGATTGTTCTTGACCCCGTCCCAGACGGCGGTCTTCTGGCTGGCCAAGGCATCGAAACTGTACGTGGACGGCTCAGTCTTTACGATCCAATTCGCCATGAGTATCGGAACGGTAGAGGTTGGAGTAGGTTGGGGAGGTTAGAGGAGGTTGGTCACGGCGGGGAGCGACCTCCCCCATCCTCCTCAAACCTTCCCCAACCTGCTCTAGATAAGCCTCCCCGTCCAGTCCACCATCGCCTGCACCAGTTCGCCCATCACGTCGCCGTCCGTCCTGCCCGACCGTTTGAGGACGTGAAACGAGTGGTCGCCGCCTGCCACCAAGTGCAACGTCGCCCGCTCGCCAAGCTGTTTGATGACCGGCCCTAACAATTTCAAGTCGGCAAACTCATCACGGTCGCCTTGCAGGAACAGCATCGGAATCCGCACTTGGGCCAGGTGCTCCGCCCGTTTGTCGGCTGGGCGGCCGGGGGGATGCAGCGGAAACCCGAGGAACACGAGCCCCCGCACGCCGGGGAGCGGCTCCTCCGCCAGTGCGGTGGACGTCATGCGCCCGCCGAACGACTTGCCGCCGGCGATGAGCGGCAGGCCTGGCGCGACGCGCGCGGCCTCCGCCACGGCGGCCCGCACCGTCGCGGCCGCCACCGCCGGTGGATCGGGCCGGCGCGCCCGCTGCTCCATGTAGGGGAACTGATAGCGGAGGGTCGCGATTTTTTGCTCGGCTAAGGCCCGCGCGACCGCTTCGAGGAACGGATGGCGCATCCCGGCGCCGGCCCCGTGGGCCAGGACGCAGAGAAGGCGGGCGTCGGGGGGCCGGACCAGCAGCCCCGAAACCTCACCGCTCGTCTGGCCGACGCTGAAGCGGAGCTCGGGCGCGAGCGCCATGCTACTCGTCGAGACGGCCGTGCAGCCGGGAGAGCGCGGCCATCAGGTCGGGCTGGTGGTCGAGCACCGGCCACAGGGGGTCGTCCTTCAGCTTCTTCATCCGTGCCGGGACGGTCCGGATCGTGAACGCGCGGATGTCCAGCCGCGGCGTCACCTCGCGCCAGGCGAGGGGAGTGGATACCGGGGCGCCGGGGAGCGGACGGACGCTGAACGGCGCGACGAGCAGGCGTCCGTGCCCGTTCTGCACGTAGTCGAGGTACACCTTGCCGCCCCGCTTTTGGACCTGACGGGTGACGGTGGCGATGTCGGGGAGCTGGGCCGCGATGACCCGCGCCAGGAGTCCGCCGAGCGTGCGGGATTGCTCGTAGGTGACCTGGCGACCCAGAGGGATCAGCACGTGAAGGCCGGTCGAGCCGCTCGTCTTGATGCCCGTCGGCAGGCCGATGTCGTCGCACAGCGCCCGGACGGCCTTCGCGACAGTGACCACGTCGGTAAACGGCGCCTCCTTCGGATCGAGGTCCAGGATGCACCAGTCGGGCGTCTCCAAGGTCGCCACGCGGGACGACCAGACGTGGAGCAGGATCGCCGCCATGTTGGCGATGTAGAGGAGCGAGGATTCATTGTCGCAGACGAAATAGTCGAGCTCGCGCTGCGAGTCCTCGCTCCAGATCGTGACCGTGCGCACGAACGCCTGGGCATACTCCGGCGCGTCCTTCTGGAAAAAGGATTTCCCGCTGATGCCGTCGGGGAAGCGCGTGAGCACCAGGGGCCGATCGGCGAGATAGGGCAGCATCCACTGGGATATGGCCCGGTAGTACTCGATCAAGTCGCCCTTGGTGTAGCCCTCGTCGGGCCAGAAGACTTTGGCGAGGTTGGAGAACTTGACCTCGGGATGCGAGAGGCGGGATGCGGGATGCCCGATTGCCACCGGCGGCTCCGCATCCCGTATCTCGCCTCTCGCATCCCGTTTCGCGATTTCCGTAATCGGCTTGTCGTCTCGGAATCTCACGAACACCGGCTGCCTTAGCAGCCCCTCGTCCGTCCATTCCTTGTATCTGACTTCCGCGATCAGCGTGGGCTCGACCCAGGTGTGACCGGAATCTTGCGGGACCGGGCCTGAGAATGCGGGCGTCGGCCGGACGCTGCGCTCGAGGGCGGCACTCACGTCCTCGAGCTGTGCGGCGGTGAACCCGCTGCCGACTCGCCCGGCGTACACCAGCTTCCCGTCCTGGTATGCGCCGAGGTCGAGCGCGCCGAACCCCGAGCGCGAGCCCTTGGGCCGCGTGAAGCCCACGACCACGAAGTCGTCGGTCCGGTCGGCGCGGATCTTGAGCCAGTTGGGT
>QHTS01000188.1 GCA_003220905.1 Gemmatimonadota bacterium
CGCACCAGGCTGTCGGTGAGCCCCATCGCGCGCCGCATCTCGGGCGGCACGCTCGCGTGGGTCATCGACGCGGGATGCCCCACCAGGCTCTCGACGCCGCCGAGCGATTCAGCGAGCGCGAAGATGCGGGTGCGCTCCGCGAACCCCTTGGCCCGTTCCAACGAGCCGAGCTCGATCGAGATCATGCCGCCGAACCCCTTCATTTGCCGGCAGGCGAGCTCGTGCTGCGGGTGGGACGGCAGCCCCGGATAGTAGACACGCTCGACCTTGGGGTGCCGTGTGAGCCACTCGGCGATGCGGCGGCCATTGGCGTCGTGCTGCCGCATTCGCAGCGCGAGCGTCTTGGTGCCCCGAAGCGCGAGCCAGCAGTCGAACGGTCCCGGTACGGCGCCGACCGCGTTCTGCACGAAGCCGATCCGCTCGGCGAGGTCGTCACGGTTCACCACCAGCATCCCGCCCACCATGTCGCTGTGCCCGTTCAAGTACTTGGTGGTCGAATGCAGCACGACGTCCGCGCCCAGCTCGAGGGGCCGCTGGAAGTAGGGTGTGGCGAAGGTGTTGTCGACCACGAACCAGGCGCCGGCGCGGCGGGCGATCTCCCCCGCGGCCGCGAGGTCGCACAACCGCATCATCGGGTTGGTGGGCGTCTCGGCGTAGACCATCTTGGTCCGCGGGGTGACCGCGGCGGCGATGTTCGCCGTCTCTGCGGCGTCCACGAAGGTGAAGTCGAGTCCCAGGCGGGCCCAGACCAGCGTCATCTGTCGGTGAGAGCCGCCGTACACGTTCTCGCCGCTCACCACGTGATCGCCCGCCGAGAGCAGCTTCAGCGCGGCGTCCAGGGCGGCGAGCCCCGAGGCGAACGCGAAGCCGTGGCGCCCGCCCTCGAGCGCCGCGACGTTCCGCTCGAGGACTTCACGCGTCGGGTTGCGCGTGCGCGCGTACTCGTAGCCCTTGTGCCGGCCCAGACCCTCCTGGATGTACGTCGACGTCTGATAGATGGGCGTCATCACCGCGCCGGCGAGCGGATCGGGGATGTGCCCGGCGTGCACGGCGCGGGTTCCGAAGCGGCGTTTCAGGTCTTCACCCGAGACTTGGGTCATGGCGGGAACGTAAGGGCGCCTTCCCAGCCGAGCAAGCGACCTTTACGTTAAGCGCACGATGCCCCAGCCGAACGCGGTCAAGTGCCTGGTCGTGGATGATGAGCCGCGGCTCCGCCGGGTCCTTGTGCGGTTGCTCGAGGGCGAGGGGTTCAGCTGCTCGGAAGCGGGATCCGGCACCGAGGCGCTGGAGATGCTGCAGCACGACCCCGTGCCGCTCGTCATCTCGGACTTGCGGATGCCCCAGATGGACGGTGTGACCCTGCTGCGCGAGATCATCGCCCGCTGGCCCACGACGGCGGTCATCGTCGTGACCGCCGTGGCGGAGGTGGAGAGCGCCGTCGCCTGCCTGCAGCTGGGCGCGCTCGACTACGTCGCCAAGCCGTTTCACCTGGACGAGGTGCGCGCTCGGGTGATGCAGGCGCTCGACAAGCGAAGCCTCAAAATGGAGGTCGAGGACTACCGGCGTACCCTGGAGCAGCGCGTCCAGGAGCAGGCGCACCGGATCGAGGAGCTGTCGCTCGAGCGGCTCCAAGCGCTGGTGCACTTCCTCGAAGAAAAGGATCCCTACACCAGCGGCCATTCGGTGCGCGTCGCCGACTACTCGGCGCGCATCGGGCGCGAGATGGGGCTGTCGCAGGCGGCGATGGACGCGGTCGCCCTCGGCGCCGAGCTGCATGACATCGGCAAAATCGGCGTGTCCGAAGCCGTGCTGCACAAGGCGAGCAAGCTCACCGAGGCCGAGTACCGCCACATCATGGAGCACCCGGTGATCGGAGCGCGGATCCTGGCGCCGCTGATGCGCGACGTCCCCACGGCGCTCGCCATCGTCCGCTCGCACCACGAGCGCCTCGACGGCAAAGGGTTCCCCGACGGCCTGAAGGGCGACCAGATCCCGCTCGAGGTGCGGGTCGTGGGGGTGGCCGACTCGTTCGACGCGATGACGAGCGTCCGTCCGTACCGGCCCGCCCTGTCCGTGCAGCGAGCACTGCAGGAGCTCGACGACGGGAAGGGGACCCAGTTCCATCCCCCCGCCGTCGAGGCGTTCCTCGCCGCCTTCCCCGACCCGTCGGCCCTCCCCGTCACCACGCCGGAGGTCCGTCCCCTCCATCTCCCTCCGCCCCCGGACGCGCACCGCCGCTCATCCCCGCCGGATTAGATTGTCGGCATGACCGACACCTTGATGGTCGGCGTCTCAGGCGTCCGAGGCATCGTAGGGAAAGACCTGACCGACGAAATCGTCGGGCGCTACGCACGGGCCTTCGGCCTCTGGGCGGCGGGCCGGAAGCCGTTGGTGGTCGTCGGACGGGATGCTCGTGAGTCGGGACCGGCGTTCGAGCGGGCGGTGGTCGACGGGCTCCGCTCCGTGGGGTGCGCCGTCGTCAAAGTCGGCCTGGTCCCGACACCGACGGTCCAGCTTGCCGTCGAGCACCATGCAGCCGGCGGCGGGATCGCGATCACGGCGAGCCACAACCCGATCGAGTGGAATGCCCTGAAGTTCATCGGGCCCGATGGGATTTTCCTGGACGGGGCGGACGGCGCCCGGGTGCAGAAGCTGGTGGGGGAGGACGGGGGAGGACGGGGGAGGACGGGGGAGGTCACGACGGACGATGGGGCGGTGGAGCGGCACCTCGACGCCGTCCTCAGGCTGGCGGCGGTCGATGTCGAGCGGATCCGGAAGCGGAAGTTCGCGGTGGCGCTCGACGCGGTGCGGGGTGCTGGAGGACCTGTCATGCGCGCGCTGCTCGAGCGCCTGGGCTGCGAAGTGGCAGGCATCAACCTCGAGACCGACGGGCGCTTCCCCCGATCCCCGGAGCCGGTCCCG
>QHTS01000191.1 GCA_003220905.1 Gemmatimonadota bacterium
TGGACGGCTCACTCACCCGGCTGTACTTTGGCCGCTGATTGAGATCTCTATGATCCCCCTGCTGCTCATCGCGGCGTCCACCCTGGTGGGCATCGCCGGCTTCGCGGGCCTCCTCTATCTGATCCCCCGACTCGGCGCCGCCGGGACCCGAATCGGCGCCTGGCTCTGCCGCGCCCCGGGGCTGGACCTTGTCGTATCCCTCGTTACCTGGATTCCCCCCACCGTCCTGGGAATCCTCCTCGGCTGGCGCGGCGTGGTGGGATCGATCATCGGGCAGGTGCTGGGGATGCTGGTCTGGATGTTCGCCCACGAACTCGCCAACCGCAAACGCGTGAACGGGCCGCGAATCGTCACCTTCCTCAACCGCACCGTCGGACGGCTCAACAACCACATCGCGCTCTGGGTGACCGCGGCCGCTCTCCCCTGCTTCATCCTCATCCGCGTGGCGGAACTGTGCATCTACCCCCTCCTTACGCCGCTCGTCGGCCTGCCGCGATACCGCCACGCGGACTGGGTGAACGTCAGCCGCCAGAAGTTCACCGGCTTGGTGGGACACGACCTGATCTGGTGCCTGTACTGTGACTGGATGACCGGCGTGTACGCCCTCGGCGCGGAAATGCTCCGCAACGTCGAGAGTTTCTGGTGCCCCATCCGCTTCGCCAGCGGTCAGAAGTGCGAGAACTGTAAACTCGACTTTCCGGACATCGACCGCGGATGGGTCCCGCCGGAGGGGACGATGGGCGACGTCGTAGCGACCTTGGAAAAGATGTACGGTCCGCCGGCGACAGCGGACCTGCCGCGGGACCAGCGACACCCGTGGTTCGGGCACCCCGTGCGCATGACCGTGGAGGGACGGGCGACGGATGTGACGTAAGCGGCTTGGGCGCACTTCCGCGATCGAGGCTTCTCCCTTAGCACGTGCTCACTCGTCGACTGCCGCGTATACGCCACGCCAAAACGCTTCGAGCCCGCCCGAGAACAGGAAGTCGGGCGATTGGGTCATGACGATCGCGACTAGATCGCGGCCGGGGTCGTTGACCCAGGACGTGCCGAAGCCGCCATCCCAACCGTAGCGACCCGGCACGCGTGAGACCGCGTCCGGAGCGGTGTAGATCGCCATGCCGTAGCCCCATCCGCGCGTCGCGAAGAAGCCAGGGAAGAAGCTCGAGGCGGCCTTCTGCTCGGGCCTAAGCTGGTCCTTCGTCATTTCCCGCACCGATTCGGTCCTCAACAGACGCCGGCTTTCGTGCACCCCGCCCTTCAGGAGCATGCGAGCGAACGCGAGATAGTCATCGACGGTCGACACGAGGCCGCCAGCGCCGGAGGGGAACACGGGCGGCGTGGCGTAGGCGCTGGCGGCGCCGTCCTGGTCCATGCGCGTCTTCGTGCCACGCTGCGGATCGGTGAAGATCCCGCAGCCGGCGAAGCGATCGAGCTTGCCCTCGGGGACGAAGAAGTCGGTGTCGCGCATGCCGAGGGGCTCGATGATGCGCTCGTGCACGAACGCCTCGAACCCCTTGCCCGAAGCGCGGCGTACGAGGACGCCCTGGAGCAGGCTGCCGGTGTTGTACATCCAGCGCTCGCCGGGCTGATGCATCAGCGGCAGCGTCCCGAAGCGTTTCATCCATTCGTCCGGTCCGTGCGGCGTCATCGGCACCGGCGGGCCGTTCACCAGGTGATTCTCGTCGATGGCGCGCTGGATCGGCAGCGCGTTATCGAACAAGAGGCCGAACCCCAGGGTGAACGAGAGCAGATCCCGCACGGTGATCGCCCGGCGCGCGGGCACCGTGTCCGTGAGCGGTCCCTCGATGCGGCGTAACACGCACCGGTGGGCGATTTCCGGGAGCCACCGCTCCGCGGGCGCATCGAGCGTGAGGGTTCCGTCCTCGACGAGCATCATCACCGCGCTCGCCGTGACGGCTTTCGTCATCGAGGCAATGCGGAAGATCGTGTCGCGGCGCATGGGGGCGCTGCCGCCGATGGCCGTCACGCCCACCGCGTCGACGGCCACATCATCGCCCTGCGCCACGAGCCAGACTGCGCCGGGGAACTCGTGCCGCGTGACCCGGGCGGCCATCGGGTCGTGGAGGGAGACGACCCTGCCTTGCAATCGTCGACGTCTTGTGCACGCCCCCATGGCGGTCGCGGCGACCGCGGAGCCGGACACCAGGAGAAACTCCCGCCTTTTCATGGTCATGGACTCCACTTCAAGCGCGTGTTAGGCCCGGTCTGGTCGATCGCTCGCACCGACCATACGGGTTACCTATCATCTGAACTGTTCAACGCGCCGGACTGCTACGCACGTTGAATGACCACCGCCGTTCCGTAGCACAAGACTTCCGTGGCCGACCCTCCACGGCCAACTTCAGAACTCTCATAGCGAAGTCCTACTATAGCGTTCGCCCGCCGTTCTCGAGCGTGTTGAAGTAGACGGTCGTAAGCCTGCTGACGTGCTTGCTCGCACATCTCCGCATATGCGCCAATCTGCCCGCCAACGATCTGCTTGAGGCCACCAAGGAATCCTTGGCCTAGAGTCGGCGATCGTACCACGATGCCGCGAACCACACCCTTGTATTCGGTGATGCGATAACCGTCAAACGAAAAGGTCGTGGTGGTCTGTAGCGTGTCTTCCATCCTCGCTCCCGGTTCTGGAGTTATCGATTGTGAACGCAAGGATTGGTGGCCGCAGCGCGCACGGCTAGCGTAAAGAAAGAAAGATGCGAGACACGGCTCCTCTCAGGTGGCCGCTGGCGAACGGATCGCGCCTAAGCTGCGGGCGACTCGCCCGCCGGCGCAAGGCGCGCTATCGTCGACTGATGGAATCGCGCACATCACCATCGAAGGTGATGGTCCGGATGTAGTATCGCGAGCCATCTGGCTGCCACTTGAAGACTTGAACACCCCGGATCCCGCCCGGCCCCTCTTCAGACAGCAACCGTGCAACCGCCCCGGTCTTGTTATCGATGAGCATGACATAGGCGGAGCCATTGGGGAAGACCTTCAGTCCGATTCTGTCTCGCATCGGCGCCCCGACGCCGGCTGGCGCGTCGAGTCCGAGCACCACGCTACCATCAGCCATGGTCCCGAACCCACCGCGCTCGCTTCCGTTGTCATCGTAAAGAGTGAGGCCAGCTCCGCGAGACACACGCTGAGTGTTGGCCGGATCTTGGCCGAGCACGGCCCGAGGGTGACCTTGATCGTCCACGATCACGAGGCGATGGGTCCGGACCTCATCAGACGCTTGCGTCAGGCCACGCGTGAAGGCCGCGGCGAGGACGAGAGCGACGGCGAGACCGGAGAGTGAGGCAACCAACTTGGCGCGATGCAATGACCGTTCGAGCGTCGCGACACGCTTCTCGCCGCTCTCGCTGGTGTTGTTCATGGCCGTTGCTCCTGAGGGTTTGCGTGTTACGAGGCTGTCGGAGAGGTGCGCGCCTTGAAGGATCTGCATGGCGCTGGGCTAGCCCACCTCATAGTTCAGCGTTAGAGGATGCTCAGTCCCGTGCCCAACAGCCGACGTGCCCTCGCCGCGCAGGCCCCGAAGCTCTCCTGTGCCGGAGCCAGGGATGACGAAGTAGGACTCCTTCGCCGCGCCGTTCTCGAATATTCCAGTGCGTTGGAGCACAAAGCTGCCCGCTTTCCCTGCAACGTGCCCGACGACCCGCTCGAGGCCGACGAACGTGGCCGAGCCGTCGCTGCGGTACATCATCAAGTATTCGACATGCCCCTCGCCCGCGATATCGCCGGTGAACGTCTTTGTGACGGCGGCCCGAGTCAGCTTTGGTAGGTCCTGGCCCTCACTATAAGGCTTCTCGTCCCAGCTCTTGATGGTGAATCGGGAGTTCGCAGCGTTCTTCATGTTTTCTACCTCGGCCAGGTGATCGGAAACAGGATGTCCAGGGGCGTTATAGTCTGCAGGTGCGAAATGCGATTCAGTGGCCCTGACATGGCGCTAGGGATTGCGGCGAATGGGTCGCACAAGCGGTACTCCAAGCGCCGCGCGCGCTACGTTCCGAAAAAGGGAGTCCGGGTCCCATGAGCTCGTGTTCGTAAGCACAGTGACAGAAAGCGTATCGTCAGGGAAGAACCCGTTGGCGCTGGCAAAGCCATTAATACCACCGTTGTGACCGATCATGCGTCGACCGCCGAGGGTGTCAGCGACAAGCCCAAAGCCGTAGCCGTGTGATTGAGCCGCGCCCTCTGGGGTAGTCATGAGTCGATACGACGATGGGCTGACGACGTTGCCTCCGGCAAGCAACACATTCCATCGGGCCAGGTCATCTACAGTCGAGCACAGGGCGCCAGCCGAGTATGGCTGAGTCATGCTGAGGTATGAAGCGCGATGCCACCCCGTGGAATCCCGTTCGTAACCCGGTGCGCGATCCGGAAGCACACGATTGAGATCACAGTAATAAGTGTCGACAAGGCCTAGGGGGCGAGCGAGCCTCCCTTCGGCAAGATGTGGGAATGTCTCGCCGGTCACACGATCAAGCAGTATCCCAAGCAGCAAATACCCCGTGTTATCGTAGCGCCAATTGGTGCCGGGAGCGAACCACATTGAGTCGTGAGCGGTGAGAGCGACAAGCGAATCCGTTGGCATGTCCTCTCGCCACCGGCGCACCCACCGCTGACCGATATCGGTCATGCTGGGAATGCCAGATGTGTGGTTGAGTAGCTGACGCACACTCACTCGCCGCCACCGTAACGGCAGATCACCGACATATGCAGCAATGGAATCGTCGAGGCGAATGCGTCCCGCCTCGACGAACCGCATCACAGCAGCAGCCGTGAACTGCTTCGTAATCGAACCGATCTCATAGAGGGTCGATGGTGAAGCCGCAACACGCTGTTCCAAATCGGCGAAGCCATAGCCCGCTCTTACCAGCGTATCCTGGCCGCGGACGACTTCGATTGACAGCCCCGGTGAGTGCCCAGCATCCAGATACGCGTGAGCGAGGGAGTCCACAATAGTGCGAACTCTACTGGCTGCCGGTCGGGCTTGAGCAACCGCGCAACACTCTGGGACAAGCAGGAGAGCGAACGGAAACAGGTAGCCCGCGCACACCGACATGAGCCGTCGATGTTGTGGCGTCAGCTTCAACGCAATGTTAGACGGCACCAGAACGAGAGACCGTTCCGTTCGCGTGGGATGCAGCGTCATCAAGGTTGCTTCTGAACGCGGTAATGCAGTTGAACCACGCCATCCTCGAAGCGATCAATGGAGTACAAATCCAAGGGCACGTGACGATGACGCCGCGCTATCAATGGGATGCCGTCCCCAATGAAAACGGGGGCCACACTGATGACGAACTCGTCGATCGCCTGCGCGTCAAGAAACGAGGCGATGATCTCGCCACCGCCCATCAACCAGATATCCTTGCCAGGCTGCTCTCGAAGGCGGGTCACGAATGGGCCGATTGCATCGTTCACGACCTCCACGCCTGACGGGGCGTCAGCTGGCGGCGGATGACGGGAGAAAACGATGTTCCGACTCTGTGAGTCGAACTTCGCCCCCATTCGCAGGCTCACCTCGTAGGTCTTCCGGCCAAGCACCTTCGTGTCAACCGACCTCATGAAGGCGTTCATGCCATAGAAACCTTTTGGTGCCGGGCGGGACGTCAGCC
>QHTS01000022.1 GCA_003220905.1 Gemmatimonadota bacterium
TCGGCCGCGACGGCCTCCTTGAAGTGCGCGTTCGCGTCGATGAACCGGGCCAGGTCAGCCTCTCGCACACCTGCGAAGAAGTGGGTCCTCGCCGCGGCAGAGGACGTGGTGATCGGGTGCTGGATCACCGCACTGGTGATGGGATCGAGCGCGGACCGCGAGTCTTGCGCCGCGGCGCCGGCGTAGGAGCTGCAAAGCGCCAGCACCAGCGCCGCACGCACGGACGCGTGACGGACAGACGTCATCGTCGCCTCCGATGTGGGGAGTGTAGGTGAACGCTGGCGGCGGGCGACCGGGGGTCGGAACGTTCCCTGAGGAGGCCGAACATGCCGGGCCACCGGGGAGGCCACAAGAGGATCCGCCGAACCTTGACAGCTCCTTGACACTCAGGGGCTGAAGAGCTTCGCGACCTCGGGCTTCGTGACCTTTCCCATGGCGTTCCGCGGCAGGGTGGGCACCGAGCGGAGCGCGCGCGGAATCTTGTAGGGCGCGAGCCGCTCCTTGGCCCAGGCCTGCAGCGCGGCGAGGGTCAGTTCCGCCTCACCGCGCCGCTCGACCGCCGCGCAGATCCGCTCGCCCCACTCGGGATCCTCCACGCCCACCACGGCGCAGTCCGCGATCGCCGGATGCGTCCGCAGTACCTCCTCCACCTCGAGCGCCGACACCTTGTAACCGCCGGTCTTGATGATATCCACACTCGAGCGGCCTAGGATCCGGTACGCGCCATCTTCGATGACGGCGACGTCGCCGGTGCGGAACCAGCCGTCTCGGAACGCCGCGGCCGTCGCCTCCGGCTGCCGCCAGTATTCGAGAAATACCGCCGCCCCACGCACCTCGATCTCGCCAGTCTTGCCTGGAGGCACGGGTCGGCCTACGTCGTCTACCAGCCGCGTCTCCACGCCAGGCAGCGGCGTGCCCACAGATCCCGGCCGCCGCGTCCCATGCAGCGGGTTGGAGAGCGCCATGCTGATCTCGGTCATGCCGTAGCGCTCCAGCAGGACGTGGCCGCTGATCTCGCGCCACCGCTCGAGCCGCTGCACCGGCAGCGCGGCGGAGCCGGAGACCATGAGCCGCATCCGGGGCAGGGCACAGCCCGCCGACCAGGGGCGGCGGCGCTCGGGCGCGGCGGCCTCCCAGGCCGTGATCAGCTTCCCGTAGATGGTCGGCACCGCCATGAAGAGGGTGAGATCGCCGGCGGCGATCCGGACCCACACCCGTTCCGCGTCGAACTTCGCTGGCATTTCGCAGCGCGCGCCGGCCCACAGCGCGCACGTGAGGACGTTGACGATGCCGTGCACATGGTGCAGCGGGAGCACGAGCAGGATCCAGTCGTCCGCCCGCCATTCCCAGGCGGTGACGAGGCTCGTCACCTGCGCGGCGATGTTCGCATGCGTCGTCACCACGCCCTTGGGCTTGCCCGTCGTCCCGCTGGTGTAGACGATCATGGCCCTCCTGCCCGCCGCCACGTGAGGGAGCAGGGAGCGGGGAGCGGTACCAACCGCTTCATCTGTGGTGGGGGTTCGTGCGCCCGGCGGTAGCTCCACCGCTTGCATGACGGCGCCGTAATCCGGATGTACCACGACCGTCCCGGCGTCGGCGTCGCGGATCACGTACTCGAGCTCTGCGGGAGGGTGGGAGACCGCGAGTGGAACGGCGATGCCGCCGGCCCGCCAGATCCCCCACTGGACCGCAACGTGATGAAAGCCCGGAGGGACGAGAAAGGCGACCCGGGCCTCCGCGAGGTCGTCGCGCCCGGCGAGCAGGCACTCGGCGACGCGCGCCGAGGCGTCGAGCAGATCGCGATAACTGAAGGTGCCTTCTCCGGCGATGATCGCCGGCCGGTCACCGTGCCCCCGCGCGCGGGCGACGAGGGGCAGCTCTGTCAGAGGCGGGCCTCGATCACGTCGCGGACCTTGCGTGCCAACGCTCCGAGCGAAAACGGTTTTTGCAAGAAGGCGACGCCTTCCTCCAGGACGCCGTGATGGAGGATCGCGTCGTCGGTATAGCCGGACAGATACAGCGTCTTCATCGTTGGACGCCCGTGCGTCAGGCGCTGCGACAGCTCCCGGCCGTTCATGTCCGGCATCACCACGTCCGTCACGAGCAGGTCGATCTGCCCGGGGTGGCGGCCGGCGAGCGCGAGGGCCTCGCTCCCGTCCCGTGCGACCATCACCCGGTAGCCGCGGGCTTGCAGCGCCTTCTCGATGATCTGGCGCACCGCGTCCTCGTCTTCGGCGACGAGCACCGTCTCGGCGCCGTCGAGCAAGACCGCCGCTTCCTCCGCCGCAGCCTGCGCCTCCCCGGCGTCCACGCGCGGCAGATAGATCTTGAAGCTCGTGCCTTGCCCCACCTCGCTGTACAGCCAGATGAATCCGCCGCTCTGCTTCACCGCACCGTACACCGTCGCGAGCCCGAGCCCGGTCCCCTTGCCGACGGGCTTGGTCGTGAAGAACGGCTCGAAGATCCGGGCCTTCGTTGGCGCATCCATCCCGGTCCCGGTGTCGGTGACGGCCAGCATGACGTAGCGCCCCGCGGGAATCGTGACCCGATCGGTGGGGTAGTCGGCGTCGAGATCGACGTTCCTCGTCTCGAGCGTGAGGCGTCCCCCGTTCGGCATCGCGTCGCGCGCGTTCACCGCGAGATTCACGATGACCTGCTCGAGCTGACCCGGGTCGGCCTTCACCCCGCCGCAGTCGGGCGCCACCGCGACCCGGATCGCCACGTCCTCGCCCAAGAGGCGGCGCAGCAGTTTTTCGAGCTCGAGGACGAGGTCGTTCAGCCGCAACACCTGTGGAGATACCACCTGCTGGCGGCTGAACGTGAGCAGCTGCCGCGTCAGCACGGCCGCCCGCTCCGAGGCGCTCCGGATGTCGAGGAGCCCTTCGCGATCCGGATCGTCCGTCGGCAGGTCCTCGAGCATCAGGTCGGTCGTGCCGAGGATCGCGGTCAAGAGATTGTTGAAGTCATGCGCCACGCCAGCGGCGAGACGACCCACGGCTTCCATCTTCTGCGCCTGGCGGAACTGCTCCTCGAGGCGCTTCCGCTCCGTGACGTCGTTGATCACGACCTGCTCCGCCCGCCGGCCAGCGAAGGTGATGCCGTGACCGCTGGTCTCCACCTCGATGAGCGTCCCGTCCTTCTTGCGGTGCCGCCAGATGCCGGCCGCGTGGTAGTCGGCGGGCATGGTCGCGAGGTGTCGATGGAGGGCCGGGATATCCTCGGCCGGCCGCAGATCCTCAATCCGCAGGGCGAGGAATTCCTCGCGCGAGTAACCATAGTGCGTGATCGCGGCGCCGTTCACCGCCAGCACGCGGTGCGTCTCCAGATCGAAGACCCACATGGGATACGGCGTGCTCTCGAACAGGGAGCGGTACTGGGCCTCCGACTCCCGCAGCGCGGCGACGGCCTGCTCGCGCTCCACACGCAGGCGCTGCTCGAGCAGCGCCCGGCGGATCGCCTCGGGCAGTCGCGTGAGATGGTCCTTCAGGATGTAATCCGCGGCGCCCGCCTTCATGAACGCGACCGCTTTTTCCTCGTTGAGCGAGCCCGTGACCAGAATGACGGGAAGGGCGGGGAATCGCTCCTTGACGAGCTGGAGCGCCGCGGCCCCGTCGAACCCGGGGAGGCCGTGATCGGACAGGATGATGTCCGGCCCGAAGTCCCGCAGCGCTTCCTCGAAGCGGGCGCGCGTGTCGACCCGCTCGCTGACGAACGCCAATCCCGACTTGGTCAGGTGGCGTTCCACCAGCGCGGCGTCTGCCGGCACGTCCTCGAGCAGCAGGATGCGTAAGGTCATGGGCGCCCGCATCGAGCAGTATGCGGCCCCACAGGATTCACTACGGTGTCCTCAGTCACAATAGACAGTGACACCGGGAGCGTGGGCTGCGCCGCAACCGATTGCAGTGCAGGGAGTTCTGCTCCGACGGCCCAGCCAGCGGCGCTCGCCCGCCCGCGACGGCAACCGTCGCTCTAGGCGGTCGGACGGAGCCGAGCGGGAACTCGCGCCCGCGTTAGTTCATTAGTGAACTAACACACACGGGGGAAGCGGGGTGCGGGCAAGTCTCGTCGTACATCAGCTCGGGGCGGCCATGGTGATCGCGCAGGCGGCGGCTGCCGTGCAGGCTCCCCTGCCCGACGGGCGACCCGCGACCGTCGTGTTCCAGCCGCTGCTCGCCGACCCGAAGGAACCGCGGTTTTTCGCCACCTACCTGTGGGCGCGCTCGCCGCGGCTCGCGTCGCGGCTCGGAAGCGTCGGGTTCGGCCAAACGATCGGGCTCTTGCGCGGGCGAGACTGGCAGCTCGCGATCGCTGCCGGCGTGTTTTCCGAGTTCAACATGCAATCCTCGACGACCGACCTGCTGAACACCGACTACCTCGTCGGGCTGCCGCTCACATACCGCCACGGCTCCCTGACCACGCGGCTGCGCCTGTTTCACCAGAGCTCGCACCTCGGCGACGAATACATGGTCCACGCCAACGCCCGGCGGATCGACTTGACGTTCCAAGCCCTGGAGCTGCTCGTCGCGAGCGAGACGTCCCGATGGCGGATGTATGGTGGCGGAGACTATGTCTTCGCGCACTCCCCGACCGATCTGAAGCCTGGCGTGCTGCACGGCGGCGTGGAATTCCGTCAGCCCCGCTCGTGGCTGCGCCTCGGTCGGGTGACCACCGGCCGCCTCGTGGCGGGGCTGGACGTCAAGTCGACCCAAGACCGCGGGTGGCAGCTGGGGTGGAGCATGGTGACCGGTCTCGAGCTGGGCGATCCGTCGGCCGCCCCGGAATCCGGCTGGCGCTGGAGCGTCTTGATCACGGCCTACACCGGGCCGGCGCCGTACGGTGAATTCTACCGCGACCATGTTTCGTCCGTCGGCGTGGGGGTCGGGTTCACCCTGTGACCCGAGCCCCACCGGTTTCACCGGTTGGTGGGGGGAAACAGCGTATCGAACAGCGCGGTGATGCGGTGGCGTAGCGCCTCTGCTGCCTGGGTCGGCGCGCGCCGCGGCGCGCCGATTGGCTCCACACCACGCCGCACCGTGCCCTGCGCCGCGTCGATGATCTGGACATGGAAGCGGACCGAGTCCCCATCCCGGTAGTACGATCCCGAGATCACGGTCCCCGCGCCGGTCTGTGCGGCGAGGGCTCGAATGTCCGCGGCGTCGACATGGCCGGGGGCGGCGCCCGGCACGACCTCCAGCCCGCCGCGGCGGGCCAGTGCCTGCGTCAGCTCATCGGCGGCGATGTGGCCCAGTGGGGCGAGGGTCGGATCCCCCGAGAGGTCTTCGAACCCCGCGACAACGACGCGCCTCGGGTCGAGCGCCGGAGCGCGCTTTCCCAGCAGCACGACGCCGGCCATGCCGAGGGCTACGACCGTGGCGCCGCCGAGCAGCGCCGCCTGCCAGCGCACCCGCGGCAGCCGCAAACGCGGGACCAGCCGGCGACCCACCGCTTCCCGGAGGCGGGCTGCGAACTCGTTTACGGACGCGAAACGGTCGTCGGGCTCTGCCGCCAGCGCGCGGGCGACGGTCTCCTTGACGACCCGCTGGCTGCGGTGGCTTACGCGTTGTGCACGCAGCACCGTGTCGAGGGCCGTGCCGCCGCGCGGCGTTCCGCCGGCGAGTCCCAGGAATGGCGGCTCGCCCACCAGCATCTCATACAGCACGCCCCCCAGGCTGTACACATCGGTGCGCGCATCGATAGCGCGGCTCCCCATCAGCTGCTCGGGGCTCATATAAGCCAGCGACCCTACGGGGTGGCCCCCGGTGAGCGTGTGGCCGCCGGCGGCGCTGATCGCGCGCGCGATACCGAAGTCGGCCACCCAGGCGTGATCTCCGGACAAGAGGATGTTTTCGGGCTTGATGTCGCGATGGATGATGCCGTGCGCGTGTGCGTAGGACAGCGCATCGCCGACCTCGAGGGCGATGCGCAACGCCTCCTCGAGTGGCAGGCGCTGCTCCCGCTCCAGGCGGGCCCGCAAGGACTCGCCCTCGATGTACGGCATCACGTAGTAGCACAGCCCGTCGGGCCCATCCGGCACGAAGAGGCATTCGTCCGCGGCGAGAATCGGCACGATGTGCGGGTGGCTGAGCCGGGACGTGAGCTCGACTTCCCGGATGAAGCGCTCGCGAAACTCGGAGCCCGCGACCTCGGGGTTCATCACCTTCACCGCCACCTTGCGTGGCGGATGGCGTTCGGCGGCGAGGAACACGCGCGCCATGCCCCCGGCCCCGATCTCCCGTTCGACGGTGTAATGGGGCGCAAGGCCCTCGCGCAGGGCTCCTAGGACGTCGAGCATGGAGGGCAAAGTATCGCGGCGACGGTCATACCGCGACGGCGCGACTCATGCGCCATCCGTCCATTTCTGGAGCGGGTACCCCGCCTGATGCCAGGCGCGAATGCCGCCCAGCAGCACGGCGACCTTGCGCTCCTCATATCCCGCCGCGATCAGCAGTCGCGCCGCCCGGGCGCTTGTGCGCTCGTCCACTCACGCACAATACAGGATGAGCGTGCGATCGGGCGGCAGCACGCCTACCGGCGCCTGCCCCTGGGCGGCTTCGATCGTGGCGAGCGGCAGTGAGAGGGCACCCGCGGCGTGCGCGTTGTCGAACAGCCGCCCGTCGCGGGTGTCGACCAACACACCCCGACCGGCCGCCACCAGCTCGTGCGCCTGCGTGGCCGTGAGGCCCGACACCGCCGGCCCCTCGTCCGGCGTGACGTTCGCTGGGTCGTGTGCCAACGGTGGCGTCATGCGGCGCTCCTCCCCAGGCTCTGATAATCGTTCATAAATGAAGCAATGGCCTGGATGGTTGGGAAGTTCCCCGGAACTTTCGCCGGATATAGTTCATTCATGAAGTGCATTCCATCGGCATTCCGCTTCGTCTCCTTCGGAGGAACTTATGTCGCGGCGACGCAATGTCGGCATCCGCGCCAGCGGTAGCTGGGCGCAGGACAGCCTGCGTGGCGCCGCGCTGCCGGGCCGGGGGAAGTTCAACAAGTTCACCTACGACGCGGCTCTCGTGCTGCGCTATCCCATCCAGACCGGTTCCGCCACCCTCAGTCCCTACGTGCTGGGCGGGGCGGGCGCCATCAGCGTGCATCAGCTCGGCGCCAGCGACACCTGGTGCAAGTTCGCCGGCAACTTCGGCGCGGGGCTCGAGTACAGCTTCGGGCGCGTCGGCGTCCGCGCCGAGGGTCGCGACTTCATCTACAAGTTCGACCGCTACGGCTTCGACAAGACCCAGCACGACATCGCGTGGCAGGGCGGCCTCACGCTCTCCTTCTGACGGTCGGCCGCTGTTTACCAACCCGTCACATCGCGGTCGCGGCGAGTGACCGCCTCGGAGCAGCTATCCGCCAGCCGGGTGGTGCGGCCCCACCCAAACGGGGGAGCCCAGCCTGGCCGGACCAATGCGCGGGAACCCTGGAGCGGCATAGTTCATTCCTGCACTATCGGCTCGGTTGCCATCACCTTCACCAGTGGGTCTTCGCATGAAGCGTTTGATCAGACCAGTCGCATGGACCGCCGCCATCGCGGTCGCACTGTTCCTCGTCGGTGCGGCAGCGGCGCGCCGGCTGGCGCCCGTCGCGAGCGCCGCTCCGCCGGCGCCGGAAGTCACGGTTCTCACCGTCGTCCCCGAGACCGTCACCGCGCGATTCGAGTACGTGGGGCAAGCCGCGGCCTCCCGCTCGGTCGAGGTCCGCTCGCAGGTCACGGGCGTGATCGTCGCGCGGCCGTACGCCGAGGGCACCGACGTCGCGAAAGGAACGCTGCTGTTTCGGATCGATCCCACGACGTACGAGGCCGCCTACCGCAGCGCCCAGGCTCGGCTCGCGAACGCGGACCGCACCCTGGCGCGTCTGAAGCCCCTGCTCGCCGAGCGCGCGGTCGCCCAGAAGGACGTGGACGACGCGCAGCAGGCGTTCGATCAGGCGGAGGCGGCGGTCGATCAGACGAGGAAAGACTACGAGGACACGTTCGTGCGCGCCGAGATCACGGGCCGCGCCGGTCGCGCCGCGTTGGAGCTCGGTGCGCGGGTGACCGGTCCGAGTGACCTGCTCACGACGGTCGAGCAGGTGAACCCCATCTACGTGAACTTCAGTCCATCCGACGAGGACCTGCTGCGCCTGCGGCGCGACATTGCGGACGGCCGGCTGCTCATGCCGCCCGCGCCCCACGCCCTCGCCGTCGAGGTTACCCTGGCGGACGGCAGCCTCTTTCCGGCCACGGGCGAGCTGAACTTCGCCGATCTGGCGCTTCAGCCTGCGACGGGCACCCAGCAGATGCGAGCGCAGCTCAGGAACCCGCAGCACGTCCTGCTCCCCGGGCAGTTCGTGCGGGTACGCCTGCTCGGCCTCAAGCGGCCGAGCGCGATCCTCGTCCCGCAGCGGGCCGTGCAGCAGGGCCTGAACGGGGCGTACGTGTATGTGGTGGGCGACAGCGGCAAAGTCGCGGCGCGGAACGTGGTGGCCACATCCTGGGACGGCGGATCGTGGCGTATCGAGCAGGGACTCGAGGCGGGCGACCGCGTGATCGTGGACGGGGTGCAGAAGGTGGCACCCGGACAGCCGGCGAGGTCGGTGGCCTATCGGCCGGCGGCCGACAGCGCTGCGACCGCCACGCAGGATAGCACGCTGATCGCTCCTCCAGCCGCACCGCTTCGGATCAGGAGCCGCCCGTGAGCGACGCGCCGCAGATCCGCAATCTCTTCATCCGGCGCCCGATCTTCTCGGGCGTCATCTCGATCGTGATCGTGCTGCTCGGGCTCTTCTCGCTCACGCGGCTCCCGGTCGAAAGCTACCCGCCTCTGACGCCGCCCGAGATTCAGGTGCAGGCCGTGTATCCGGGTGCGACGGCGCAGGACGTGGCCGATGCGGTGGCCGCCCCGATCGAGCAGGAGCTGTCGGGCATGGAAGGCCTGCTGTACTTCAAGTCGGCGAACTCGAGCGACGGGGTCATGAACCTGTCGGTCTACTTCGACGTCTCGCGCAACCCGGACCTGGCGGCGGTGGACGTGCAGAACCAGATCGCGCTCGCCGAGCCGCAGCTGCCGCAGGAAGTCGTGCGCAACGGCATCACGGTGCGGAAGCGCCAGACCGCCTTCCTGGTGGTGCTCGCCCTTTCCTCTGACGACCCTCGGTACGACACCGAGTTCTTGAACAACTACGCGAAGATCTATATCGACGACGAGCTGAAGCGCCTCCCCGGCGTCGGCGATGCGAGCACGTTTGGCCAGCTCGACTTCTCCATGCTTTTGAGCCTCGATCCCGACCGCATGGCGCAGCTCGGCCTCACCGTGTCGGACGTCGCCGCCGCCGTGCAGGAGCAGAACACGACGAACCCCGCCGGGCGTATCGGGCGGGAGCCCGCTCCACCCGGCACACAGCTCACGATTCCCGTGATCACCAGCGGGCGACTGAAGGACGCGAGCGACTTCGACCGCATCATCGTCCGGGGCCGACCCGACGGCTCGCTCGTGCACCTCGCGGACATCGGTGAGGCGCACCTCGGCGCGCGGAACTACGATCTCGCCGGCCGGTTCGACGGCGCGCCGACGGCGCTGACCCCCGTATTCCTGCGGCCCGGCGCCAATGCCCTCGAGGTGAAGCGCGAGGTCGTGGCCCGCATGACCGAGCTCGCCAAGAGCCTTCCCGCGGGGGTGCACTGGTCGATCGCGTTCGACACGACGCCGTACGTCACCGCTTCCATTAGAGAGGTCGTGAAGACGCTGTTCGAGGCGCTGCTGCTGGTGACGTTGGTCGTGTTCGTCTTCCTGCAGAGCTGGCGGGCGACCTTGATCCCGGTAGTCGCGGTGCCCGTCTCGGTCATCGGCGCCTTCTCCGGGATGCAGGTGCTCGGCTTTTCGATCAATCTGCTCACGCTGTTCGGCCTGGTGCTGGCGATCGGCATCGTCGTCGACGATGCGATCGTCGTGATCGAGAATGTGGAGCGTATCATGGCCCAGGACCGGGTGTCGCCCGCGGTCGCCGCCGACCGGGCGATGCACCAGGTGAGCCGGGCGCTGATCGCCATCGTCCTCGTGCTCTGCTCCGTGTTCGTCCCGGTGGCGTTCCTCGGGGGCATCACGGGACTGATGTACAAGCAGTTCGCGATCACCATCGCCGTGTCGGTGGTCCTGTCGGGGATCGTCGCGCTCACGCTGACGCCGGCGTTGTGCGCCGTGCTGCTCAAGCCCACTGACCCCGGACGCAAGTCCGGGGCGATACTGAGCCGGTTGTTCGACCGCTTCAACCGGGGCTTCCGGACGATCACCGAGCGCTACCTCGGCGCCGCCGGTCGCGTGATCGATCGCCCCCGCACGTTCTTTGCCGCCTTCGCGGTGGCCGTCGCCCTGCTGTTCGCTCTCGTGCGGTCCGTACCGACCGGCTTCATTCCCAACGAGGACAAAGGGTACTTCGGCATGCTGATCGAGCTCCCCGACAATGCCTCGCGTCAGCGCACGGAGGCGGTCGTGAAACAGGTCGAGGGCTTTCTCAAGCAGCAGCCGGCGATCAATCACATCGTCTCGCTGGTCGGTCTCAATTTCATCCAGAACGCGAACCAGACCAACGCGGCCATCATGTTCGTCATGCTGAAGCCGTGGGAGGAACGGACTGCCCCCCGCGACCAGTTCGCGGCGGTGCTCGGCGCCGTGAACGGCTTCCTCTTCCAGCTTCCGCAAACGCGCGGCTTCGCGTTCAACATGCCCGAGATCATCGGCCTGGGCACGACCGCGGGCCTCGAGTTGAATCTCCAGGACCGGGGTGTGAACGACGTGACCAGGTTCGCCGGCCTGACGGGCGAATTCGCGGGCGACGCCAACGCGCTGCCCGAGCTGCGCGGCGTGTACCCGACCATCCGCGTGAACACACCACAGCTGTTCGTGCAGGTGGACCGGGAGAAGGTGAAGGCGCTCGGGATCTCGCTCTCGGAGCTGTTCCAGACGCTGCAGGCGTCTCTGTCGACGCTCTACATCAACGATTTCAACCGGTACGGAAAGACCTACCGGGTGCAGGCCGAGGCGCAGGCCCGATTCCGCCAGACGCCCGAGGACATCGGGCGGCTGTATGTCCGAGGGCCCAATCAACAGATGGTGCCCGTCTCGGCACTCACCCGGACGGAATTCCGGGCCGGCCCGAGCGTCCTGACGCGGTTCAACGGGTTCACGTCGGCGCTGGTGGTCGGGGCGCCGGCGCCCGGGAAGAGCTCCGGGGAAATGCTCGCCGCGGTGGAACGGCTCGCCCAGGACAAGTATGCCGCCCGCGGCGTGGGCTACGCCTTCAGCGGCCAATCGTATCAGGAGCGCGCTTCGGGCGGTCAGGGCAGCCTCGTGTTCGCACTCGGGCTCATCATGGTGTTCCTGGTGCTCGCCGCGCAGTACGAGAGCTGGTCGATCCCGTTCGCGGTGTTGCTCGGTGTGCCGTTCGGCACGCTCGGTGCACTGCTCGGCGTGTGGCTGCGCGGCATGGCGAACGACGTCTACGTGCAGATCGGATTGATCGTGGTGATCGGGCTCGCCGCGAAGAACGCAATCCTGATCGTCGAGTTCGCGAACGAGCTGCGCGCCCAGGGGCGCTCGATTCGCGACGCGGCCCTCGAGGCCGGCCGCGAGCGGTTGCGGCCGATCCTCATGACCTCGTTCGCGTTTATCCTGGGTGTCGCGCCGTTGTTGACGTCGAGCGGGGCCGGCGCGGCGAGTCGTCACTCGATCGGGACCGGGGTCTTCTTCGGGATGCTCGTGGCGACGCTGGTCGGCGTGTTCTTCATCCCGCTGTTCTTCACGGCCATCCGGACCCTGAGCGAGCGGGGCCTGTTCCGCCGCGGCGTGGATGCCGTCGTGTCGCAGGCCGTGCCCGTCGCGGTGGAGGGCGACTGACATGCGACGGCTCGTGTTGCTGGCGCTGTTCGCGCTGATCGCTCTCACGGAGGCGTGCGCGGTGGGACCGGGATATCGCCGGTCCTCCCTCGGCATGCCGGATGGCTGGCGGCCCCGCGCGGCGTCCGAGGACTCGCTCCGGCCATTCTACGACTCGTTGCGCACCAGCCGCGATACCCTGCTGCCGGCTGGGACCGATACGGCGCGCGTGCCCTTCACGTACGACACCACGCCGCTTCCCCCACGCCCGGGTGCAGACTCGGGCGCCGCGCTCCGGTGGCTCGACCTACTTCAGGATTCCGTGCTGCGGCAGCTCGTGGACACGAGCCTGCGGGAGAACCGCGACATGCGGACCGCGCTCGGCGTGATCGACGAATTCCGCGCGCAGTATCGGGCCGCGCGCGGTGCGCTCCTGCCAGAGGTGAGCGCCAATGGACAGGCCGGCCGCAGCCGGGCGGTCTTCGGCACCTTTGGGGCGCAGACGTTCGACGTGTACAAGGCGACGGCTGATCTGAGCTGGGAGCTCGATGTGTGGGGTCGGCTCCGCCGCGGCATGGGCGCCGCGCGCTCAGACCTCGTCGCGCGGGACGAAGACCGGCGCGCCCTGCAGTTGTCGCTGATCGGCGACGTGGCCACGGCGTATTTCGACCTGCGCGCGGCCGACCTGAACCTCGCCATCGCACGCCGCACCCTCGAGTCGCGGCGGCAAACGCTCGCGCTCGCCCGCCGGCGGCTCGACCAGGGTTTGATCTCGGAGCTGGACGTCCGCCAGTTCGAGGCCGATGTGGCGAGTCCGGCGGCGAGCGTCGCCGACTTCGAGCGGCAGGTGGCGCAGCAGGAGAACGCGCTGAGCGTCCTGGTCGGGCGCAACCCCGGCGCCATCGCCCGGGGCCGCGCGCTCACCGAGATGGCGGCGCGGATCCCGGTCCCCGCCGGCGTGCCGTCCGCGCTGCTTGCGAACCGGCCGGACGTCCGCAGCGCCGAAGCGACGCTCCGCGCCGCCACCGCCCGCATCGGCGTAGCGCAGGCCGCCGGGCTGCCGACCTTCACGATCACCGGTCAGTACGGCAGCCAGAGCACCGATTGGTCGAAGTGGTTCGGGTCGGGGACCAACGTGTGGCAGGCGTTCGCCGGGGTCTCGATCCCGATCTTTACCCAGGGCCGGCCGGGGGCGGGAGAGCAGGTCAACATCGCGCGGGCGCGGGCCTCGCAGGCGCGGTCGCGCT
>QHTS01000193.1:0-965 GCA_003220905.1 Gemmatimonadota bacterium
CGCCGAGCAGATAGTCCCGTTGCCAGTTGAACTCCGGATCGTACACGTCCCGAGGGTCCACCCGCTGGACATAGGGCTCCACCAGCCGCCGGCCGTTCACCCGCACGTCGCCGCTGCGCATTTCCACCGTGTCCCCCGGGGCCCCGATCACCCGCTTCACGTAGTTGAGCTCGGGGTTCTTCGGGTACGCGAACACGATGACGTCGCCGCGCCGCGGCGATTCGAATCCGGGAAGCCGGGCGTGGGTGCCGGGGATTTGCGCGCCGTAGACGGCCTTGTTGACGAACAGGAAGTCGCCCGCGAGCAGCGTCCGCTCCATGCTGCCGGAGGGAATCTGAAACGCTTCGACCAGGAACGTGCGGATGATGAGGAACAGCACCAGCGCCATGCCCAGCGAGCGCATCCAATTGTCGAACCATCGCGCGAGCCGGGAGCGCCGCTGAGGGGGGGCGAAGGGAACCGGCGTAGCGCGCGCGCCCGTACCCGGCCGAGGGGCCCCCAAGTGATGCATGGCTTTTACTTTAGCCAAGCCGTCCGCCAGAAGCAACAGTCACCGCCCATCCGCGTGCCCCCGCCCAGCGGCGAACCCGGTCCCGGAAATCGTCGGGGGGGTCGCCATGCAACACCCGGGCCGCGAGGCATGCGGCCTCGCCCTCGCGCTCGACGCGGACCCACGCCACTCGGACATCCGCCAGCGCGCTGAGCGCCGATCCGTCGAGCGGCGAGCCACCGGTCGAGAGGACGATGAGCAACGATTCGTGATCCACCGGCCGCACGCTAATGCAGCCGGCGTGAGCGGCATCACCGTCCCATTGCAGGGCGGTCCAATTCGTCGCGGGACGTCACGCCTCGGTGTCGATCTGCGCCCGCTGCAGCTTCCCGGAGAAGTCCACGTAGATCACCTTGGTCTCCGAGTAGAAATCGTAGACCTCCCACCCGCCCTCGCGGTGCCCGTTGCCGGTCTG
>QHTS01000193.1:1102-7418 GCA_003220905.1 Gemmatimonadota bacterium
TCCTGCTCCACGCGCATCCCGGCCCGGACCCCGCCGAGCACGGTGGGCTTGTAGAACCACCCGCGCTCGAGCCCCTTTCCTGTCGGCCGCTCGCCGCCGATCAGCACCTGGGCGCCCTCGTCCCGCCCCACGCCCACGTAGTACTCGACCTTCTTGCGAGCCGCTTCGTTGATGAGCGGGCCGACGTCTGTCTTGGCGTCCAGCCCGGCGCCGAGGTGCAGCCGCTCCGCCCGATCGCACAGCATCCTGACCAGCGTGTCGTGCACCCGCTCGTGGACGACCAGCCGGCTCGTGGCGGTGCAGCGCTGCCCGGTGGTGCCGAAGGCCCCCCACAGCACGCCGTCGAGCGCGAGGTCCAGATCCGCGTCGTCCATCACGATCATGGCGTTCTTCCCGCCCATCTCGAGCGAGAGGCGCTTGTGCATCCGGCCGCACGTCGTGCCGATGACCGACCCCGTCTCGGTCGACCCGGTGAACGAGACGACGGGGACCTCGGGATGCTCCACCATCGCCTTGCCGACGACCGAGCCTTCCCCGTGCACCAGCTGCACGACCTCGGGCGGCAGCCCCGCCTCGAGTAGGATCTCCACCAGCAGGTGCGCGGTGTGGGGCACGTCCTCGGCCGGCTTGAAGATCACCGCGTTCCCGCACAACAGCGCGGGGAACATCTTCCACGTCGGGATCGCGAGCGGGAAGTTGAACGGGGTGATGAGTCCCGCGACGCCGATGGGCCGGCGGAAGCTCATCGCCCATTTGTTGCGCAGCTCCGACGGCACGGTGCGACCGAACAGCCGCCGGCCCTCCGTGTGGGCGTAATGCGCGGTGTCGATCCCCTCCTGCACGTCACCGCGGGTCTCCGGCAGGACCTTCCCCATCTCGCGCGTCATGGCGCGCGCGATCTCTTCCTTTCGCTGGACGAGCAGATCTCCGACGCGGTGCAGCACCTCGCCGCGGATCGGCGCGGGGGTCTGGGACCACTGCGCGAACCCCCGCTTCGCCGACGCGACGGCGCTGGTCACATCGTCCGGGCCCGAGCGCGGGAAACAACCGATCAGGTCGTCCCAGTCCGCGGGGTTACGGTTTTCGAAGAACGCCCCGGTCCGCGGGGCGACCCACTCGCCGGCGATGAAGTTCTTGAAGTTCTCAGGCATGTCAGGTGCTGGGTGTTAGGTGTTGGGTCTTGGGTGTCAGCGCGGCAGCGGCACATCGGGGCACAGCCACAGGGCTGCCGCGTTGGCGCCGACGCGCGGCAAGACTTCCCGCGTCATGAGGAGAATTCCCCAGACGATGAGGATCTGCGAGACCACGTGGGCAAAGCCGAGGCGTCGCTTCCAGGACGAAATGCTCGCCCACAACCCCGCGGCGATCACCGCGGTCACGCCGAGCAGGTAGAAGATCAGGCGCAAGCCGCAGCCGTGCGAATACGGCCAGACGCCCGGGGCGATCCCGATGCCGACGAGCACCCCGAGGGCCACCTTCGCCCACGTCCCGATCCGGTCGCGCGCATTCGGCGCCGCCGCGCCGCCGCTCCATCCGCCGCCGGGAACAGCGGCCGGCTTGCGGACGGTCCGTTCGCCACCGCTCGGTCGACCGAGCGTCGGGTCGGCCGCCGGCAGCTTCTTGAGGAGCCGGTCGACCTCGGCCATCTCTTTGTCCCAGTCACGGTCCTTCTCGATGTCCGCCACTACGCCTCCCGGGCCAGCCCGTAGCGCTCGATCTTCTTGTAGAGATTGCTGCGCGGCATATCCAATGTGCGTGCGGTCACGGACACATTCCAGTCGTTTTCCTTCAGCTTCGCGAGAATGTAGGTCCGCTCCGCCACCTGCTTGAACTCCTCGAAGGTGGCCGCGCGCATCCACGGCGCCCCGGCGAGATCGGCGGGGCTCGTGCCCCGCCCCGCGGCCACCGTCCCCAGCCCGGCGATCCGCTCCACGTCCTGCGCCGTCACCGCCGGCCCCGTAGCGAGGATGAGGAGGCGCTCGATCGCGTTCCGCAGCTCCCGGATGTTGCCGGGCCAGTCGCGCACGGCGAGGTGCTGCACGGCCTCCGCGTCGAACGGCTTGGCGGGAAGCCCGCCGCTCCGGGTCATCTGGCTCACGAAGTGCGCGACGAGCTGCGCGACGTCGGCGCGCCGCGCGCGCAGCGGCGGCACCTCGATCGGCACGACGTTGAGCCGGTAGAGCAGGTCCTCGCGGAACCGCCCCGCCGCGATCTCCGCCTGCAAATCCTTGTTGGTGGCGGCCACGACCCGCACGTCCACCTCCAGGGTCTTCCCCGACCCGACGCGGGAGATCACTCCCTCCTCGAGCGCCCGCAGCACCTTGGCCTGCGCCGACAGGCTCATGTCCCCGATCTCGTCGAGAAACAGCGTACCGCCGTCCGCCAGCTCGAACTTTCCCACGCGATCGGCGAACGCGCCGGTGAAGCTCCCCTTCATGTGTCCGAACAGCTCGCTCTCGATCAGCTCGGTCGGGATCGCGGCGCAGTTCACTTCCACGAACGGCCCGCGCGCGCGCGGGGAAAGCGCGTGGATGGCGCGGGCCACGAGCTCCTTTCCGGTACCATTCTCCCCGGTGATGAGCACACGCGCGGCGGTGGGCGCGACCTTCTCGATGCGCTCGATCACTTGCTTCACCGCCCGGCTCGTGCCGACGATCTCGTATTGCGCGTGCACCTCGGCCTTGAGCCGGACGTTCTCGCTGGCGAGGTCGACGTGTTGCAGGGCGTTGCGCAGCGTGAGCAGGATGCGGTCGGTATCGAGGGGCTTCTCGAGGAAATCGTACGCGCCGAGCTGGGTCGCCTCGACCGCGGTCTGGATCGTTCCATGACCGGAAATCATCACGACCTGCGCGTGCGGGTCGAGCACGCGCAGGTTCCGCAATGTCTCGAGCCCGTCCATGCCCTGCATCTTCACGTCCAGAAAGACGAGATGGGGCCGGAACTCGGCGTAGCGCTGCAGCGCCTCGGATCCCGAGGCGCACGCCTGCACGTCGATCTCCTCGTATTCGAGCACCTGCGTCAGCGCCTCGCGGATGCCCTTCTCGTCATCGACGACCAGGACGCGCCGGCTCACGGCTCGCTCCGCTTCAGGCGATACAGCACGACGGCGGTGGGGTGGATGCGGACGTCGGCAAACCCCGGCGACACGCGCAAGGGGACCGCGCCGGTCGAGTCCGCCCCCGCGATGCGTTGCGCCAGCTGCCGCACCACGGGCGGGGGAAACGGGATGCCGCGCAGGCTCAGCTCCTGGACCGTGAAGCGGGCCAGCCCCGGCCGCTCGATCCGCAAGGGGCCGGCGATCCGCAGCGGCTCCCTCGGGCTCAGGAACCCGGCGACGGGCCCCAGCGCGTCCGGCGGAATCACCCGCGTGTCGAGCCGGCAGTGAACGGCCAGCGACCCTTCCGACAGCTCGACCCGCAACGAGTCGAAGCTCTTGCGCACGGACCAGTCCATCGAGCTGCCGATGAGAGACGCCACTTCATTGGCCGAGAGCACGACCGAATCCGGTCCGGTCGCCCGCCTGAGGCGATCGACTTTGGTCTGCGTACTGGACAGCGCCTTGGGCGTCGGAGCACCGACTCCGGTGTCCGTCACGGGCGGGAGCTGGGTGGAGTGCGGGCCGAACACGTGCGCGGCCCGGCGCATGATCGGCTCCCGGAACCACCACGCCGCCAGTGCCGCTACGAAGGCGACGGCGATGAACGCGAGCCGAAGCAGTCCCTTAAGGCAGCCGTTCACTGTGTGTCACGTGATACACCGCACCTCCGGATTGGAGCGTGCTCTGCATCAGATCGAGCGCGCTCACGAGCGCTGTCTCGGCGAACGCGAGGCGGCTCAGGGCCTCCTCGAGGCCGGTGAAGGCGGGGGGCCGGGCGTCCCGCGCCGCGCGCCCCAGCGTGACGTGGGGGCGGAAGGGCCGCGCTTCCGAGGGAAACCCGAGCGGCGCGAATTCCTGCTCCACGCGGTGTTGCAGGATCTCGAGCCCCGGCTCCGGCGCGATGCCCACCCACACGACGCGGGGCCGCCGGAAGTCGGGAAACACCCCGAACCCGCCGAGCGCGAGCGACAGAGTACGCGTCCCCGCCGCGGCGCTCGTGAGCGCCGCCGCGAGCTCCGGCTCCCGCTCGTCCGCCACGTCACCCAGAAACTTGAGCGTCAGATGGACGGCCTCCCCGCGGACCCACTTCACGGGCAGGTCCAGGTCGCGTAACGGCGCCGTGGCCGTCCACAGCACCTCGCGCACCGGTGGAGGAAGATTCAAGGCAACGAAGAGCCTCACGCGCGCTCGGCGCGCTCGGCGAGCAGACTGCCGCGGCGGTAGCCGCGGGGATCGACTTCGACCGCCGCGAAACCCAGGGCCGTGAGGTGCTCCCTGACTACCGTCAACCGCTCGGTAACCCAGGGAACCCACCGCGGCTCGACCTCGATGCGCGCGCCCCCCCCTCGGCGGTCACCGTGGTGGCGCACCCGCAGATCACCCGTCACGCCCAGCTCGCGCAGGTACGCCTCCGCGCGCTCCACCTGCGCGAGGCGGTGAGACGTGATCGGGATGCCATAGGCCACGCGGCTCGAAAGGCACGGCGCCGCCGGCGCGTCCCATACCGGAAGGCCGAGCCCGCGCGCGGCTTGCCGGACATCCGCCTTCGCGAGCCCCGCCTCGGCGAGCGGCGAACGCACGCCCGCCGCCTGCCCCGCGGCGTACCCGGGGCGATGCTCGCGCAGGTCGTCCGCGTTCGTGCCGTCGCACACGATGGCGAGCCCGCGCCCCCGCGCCTCCGGGACGAGCCGGCGCCACAGCTCCGTCTTGCAGAAGAAGCACCGGTTCGTTGGATTCGCGAGATAGTCGGGATCCTCGAGCTCGTGCGTGTCGAGCTCGACCAGCGGAACATCGAAGCGCAGCGCCACAGCCCGCGCCGTGGCCCACTGGGCGGTCGGGAAGGAAGCGCTCCGGCCCACGCCGGCCAGCATCCGGTCGCGCCCCAGCTCCTGTCGTAGCACGACCGCCAGGAGGGCCGAGTCGACCCCGCCCGAGTAGCCGACGAGGGCCGATGGAAAGGTCCGGACGAGCCTGCGCAGCGCGGCGACGGGGTTAGGGGGGCCGGACATGGCGGAATAGTAGCGGCTTACACTGTCTCCATCAAAGGACGTTTTCGGATAGTTCGTAGGCTGGGAACCTGGTATCCTTATGATACGTTCAAAAACTATCGCAAACGTCTACTTCTAGTAGGTAACCAAGGTACTGGGGCTCCGAAATGGCGCACAAGACCGAGCTGGACGCTGTCGACCGGAAGATCCTGCGGCTGCTCGCGACCGACGGGCGCTCGAGTTACCAGGCCCTTGCCGATGACGTGGGGCTGTCACGACCCGCGGTGATGGAGCGGGTGAAGCGCCTGGAGGAAGCAGGCTACATCACCGGGTACGGCGCGCGCGTCGATCGCGTCAAGGCGGGATTCCCGGTCACCGCGTTCGTCGCGGTGCGCTACGCCAACTCCGATTACGTCGGCGATGAGCCGCGGATGCGCGAGATGGAAAAGCATCCCGGCGTCTTGGAGTGTCACCACGTCGCAGGCGAGGACTGTTACGTCCTCAAGGTGGCCGCTCCCGATCTCGAGCGGCTCCAGGATTTGCTGCGTGATCTACGCGGGCCGTCGCCGACGGTGGAGATGAGCACGCGGACCACGATCGTGCTCGGCACGGTATTCGAAAAACCGGGGTTCGTCCCCACGGAGCTCGACTGATGGCCGGGTTGCGCGGCAAGGCGCTCGTCGCCTATCTCGTCGTCTGCGTGTTCTGGGGATCGACCTACCTCGCGATCCGCGTCGGCGTCGGGGTCCTGCCCCCCTTCCTGTTCGCCGGACTGCGGTTCCTCATCGCCGGCCTGCTGCTGCTCACCGTGGTGCTGGCGCTCGGCGACGCGCTCCCGAAACGGTTGGTCGACTGGCGGACCCAGGCGATCGTGGGCGTCCTGCTGCTCGCGGGCGGCAACGCGTTCGTCGTCTGGGCCGAGCAGTACACCGCGTCCGGCATCGCCAGCATTTTCGTCGTGACGGTCGCGCTGTGGATGGCGTTCTTCGACGCGATCATCCCGGGCGGCTCGGGCGACTTGAACTGGCGTGTCGTGACCGGGCTCCTGCTCGGGTTCCTCGGCACCGCCCTCCTGGTGGGTGCGAGCCCCGCCGAGATCCTGCGGGCCGATCTGCGCGGACCGATCGCCCTCACGTGCGCGAGCGCCTCGTGGTCGCTCGGCTCGGTGTACAGCAAACGGCACCGCACCGAGACGAGCCCGTACGTCGGAGCGGCGATCCAGATGATCGCG
>QHTS01000190.1:0-22523 GCA_003220905.1 Gemmatimonadota bacterium
GGAGCCGGGCGTAGTCGTCGAAGGTGTGGACCCCGCGCGCGCGCATCCGCACGGCGATACGGCGGCGGAGACAGCGGTCCTTGTAGGAATCGCACGCGAGGCCGCGCGCCCGCGTGATCTTCCGCGTGAGCGCCCGGAACGCCCGCTCGTCCTGCTCCGACGTCACGACAACGCGCTCAACGTGTCCAGATTGGCCTTGACGAGCTCGTGCTTCGGGTTGATCTCGAGCGCCTTGCGCCACAACTGGGCCGCGAGCTCGCGGCTGTTCCGCTTGTACGCGATGTTCCCGAGCTTGAAGTAGACGTCGTCTCCCAGGTCGGGGGCGAGCTCGATCGCGCGACTGTACGCCTCCCACGCCTCGTCGTAGCGCGAGCCCCGGTAGGCCAGATCCCCCAGGTTCTTGGACAACTGGGGGAGCGACGGCTCGTTCTTGCGCGCGGCGCGCACCAGGTCCTCGGCGCCCGTCAGATCGCCCGACAGCTCCTTCAGGACCGCGAGGTTGTTCTGCAGCGCCGCGTGAGAGGGGTAGGCTTCCGCCCCTTCGTCGGCCAGATCCTGTGCCAGCTCGAATTCCCCTGCCCCCGCGGCCGCAAGCGCGCGGGCCCAGAACCAGGCCGGCGGCGGCGCCTTCCCGAACAGCTCCCGCGCGCGGTCGAGCCGACCGGCGGCGCCGCCGTAGTCGCCGCGCTTCAGCGCCACCACACCCCAGCCCAGATACACCTTGGCGTCGGTCCGCGCACGCGCCGCCGCCTCTCCGTAGGCGGCTTCCGCCTCGTCGAGCCGCCCCAGCTGCTCGTACGCGAAGCCGAGGTTGTGGAACACCGCCGGCCGGCCGCCGCCCTTCTCCGCGGCCAAGCGCAGCGCCTCCATCGCCTCGCGCCACCGCGCCTGCTTGAGCGCGACGAGCCCGATGTAGAAGTGGGCGTTCGCCTCCCCCGGGCGCAGCTCGGCCACACGGCGGAACTCGCGCGCCGCCTCGTCCAGCATCCCCGTCTTGTAGAACGCGATCCCCAGGTTGCGGTGCTCTTCCACCCGCGCGTCGGTGATCTGGGCGTCCGCCGGGGACGCGGTGCGGCCCGCGCGATGCACGAACCCGGCGGTGATCAGACCGTACAGCGCCTTGCCGATCTCGAACTCGCCCAGCCCCGAGTCTTCGATCACCTGGTTCACGTCGCGCGATGCATCGAGCAGCGGCAGGATGCGCTGCTGCGTGTCCGTGAGCTTGGCCTCGCTGATGGCGAGCCGGTCCTTGTCCACGACGAAGATCAGGTCGAACGTCGGAATCTTCTTTTCGATCAGACTCCACTCGTCCACCCGGCGCGCCCCCTCGAGGAGCAGCGACTCGGGGTTGATCGAAACCAGGAAATCCTGGCGCTCGGGGCGGACGTCGGCCTCGAAGTTGAAGGTGCCCTGCGTCCATGTGAACAGGTAGTAGACCGATTCTTCGATCTGCACGCGCATGTAGCGCTCGAGGTCCGCCTGGGTGATCACGGCCATCCCGACCAGGATCTCGCCCAGCTTCTTGCCGTGCTCCTTTGTTTGCCGGTGGACCGCCGCCTCGAGCTGGCCCTGGGTGATCTTGCTGTGCTTCACCAGGATGTCGCCCAACCGGTCGCGCCGATTCACGATCGACGCGTAGCAGATCCGCCCCTTCTCGAAGTAGATGTAACCGAAGTTCGAGCGATCGGCGATGGAGAGGCATCCGGTCTTCTGCCCCAACGCGAGCAGCTGCAGCACGTCGGGGAGCGACGCTTCCTTGAGCGAGCCCTTGATGGCCATCAGCGGAACTCCTCGATCATACGGTCCGCCACGTCGATCCAGTCCCACACCACCTTCTCGCGACTCTTGATGCCGCCGAGGCTCGAAACGACGAGGCCGCTGGTGCGGAAGCCGCTGGAGCGCCGGGTGTCGCGCGCCGACTGACCTTCGAGCACCTCGCGCGCGAGTCCTGCCGAAAGCGGCCCGTCCTGCGCGGCCGCCGCGCCGACCACGCGCTGCAACAGACCCACGAGGCTGCGCACCGAGTCGGTCGGGCGATCGGCGAGATAGTCGATCAGGGCCGGCTCCGGGTTGACGCCCTGCTGGTGCAGCATCCGCTCGAGCACCGCCCGCTTCACGTCGCGGTCCGGCTCCTTGAGCTCCGCCACGAGCCCGCCCTCGAGACGCGACACGATGCGCTCCTCGAGGCCGGACAGCGTGTTGGGATGCGCCGGCGCGGTGAACACGAGCTGGCGATCTTTGTCCTGGAGCAGGTTGAAGAGATTGAACAGCTCTTCCTGAGTGCGCTCCTTGCCGGCGAGCAGCTGGATGTCGTCGAGCAGCAGCGCCGTGGCGCGGCGGTAGCGCCCCCGCCACCAATCCACCCGGTTCCCGTCGATCGCCGCAATCAGCTCGTCGACGAACGCCTGCGTGGAGAGACACGCCACGACGGCGCGCTTCCCCCGCGCCAGCTCGAGCCCAATCGCGTTGAGCAAGTGCGTCTTCCCCAGCCCGCTCTTCCCCACCAGCACGAGCGGGTTGTACTTCTTCCCCGGCCGCTCGAGGGCCGCGCGCGCGGCGCTCACCGCCACCTGGTTCGACGGGCCGACGGCGAAGGCCGCGAGCGGAAACGCCGCGGACGGCCCCGGAGGCGGCGCGGCGCCCGCTCGCACCTTGGCCGCGGCCTCCTCCGCCTCGCGCAGCCGCTCGGGGTCGCGGAACACACTCTGTCCCGCGGCCTGCGGATCCAGGTCCGCCACCTCGGCCTCGAGCGCCTTGAGCCGCTCCACGTCCCCCGCGAACGCGGCGATCGCGTCGTCCACCGCCGCGGGCGCATCGCGCTGGAGCAGCGCCTCGAGCCGATGCGTGCGATACCCCTCGCCCTCCCACCGCAGCACTGCCTCTCCCACGCGCGCGCGCCACGCCTCGACGGCCTTCCCGACGGTGACCGTCACGTCGGCGAGGAACTCCCCGAACTCGTCGCCCCCCCCGCTCTTTGCGGCGGCGGCCGCACGCCCGTCGCCCGGCGGGGCGGCCCCCCCCTCCCCCTCCCCGCCCCCGAGCCCGAGAATCTGTTTCACCGTCTCCGCATTGATTGATGTGTCGTTCACCGCCTGGAACGCCACGAGCCGGTTCAGCGCGCCCATCAGCTCGCGCACGTTGCCGACCTCCGCCCGTGCCACCGTCTCCAGCACGCCCGGCTCGAACCGCGCGCCGCGCTCTTCGGCCTTGCGCCGCAGGATGGCGACCCGTGTCTCGTAATCCGGCGTGCCCATGTCCACCACCAGGCCGCCCGACAACCGTGAGATCAGCCGCTCGTCCAGGTCGGCGATGTCGGGCGGTGGGCAGTCGCTCGTCAGCACGATCTGGCGCCCCGCCGCCTGCAGCGCCTCCGTGAGGCGCAGCAGCTCCGACTGCATTTCCTTGCGGTTCGTGAGGAACTGCACGTCGTCCACGAGCAGCACGTCCACGTTCTGGAACCGGCGGCGGAACGCGTCGCCCTGCCCCGCGGCGACGCTCGCATGGAACGCCTCGACGTACTCGTCGAGCGTCAGGTACTCGATGTTCAGCTTCGGCGCGGCCTTCTTCGCCGCATGGCCGACCGCCATCAGGAGGTGCGTCTTGCCGAGGCCGGAGCCGCTGTAAATGAAGAGGGGGTTATACGCCGCGCCCGGGCTCTCGGCCACCGTGCGCCCCGCCGTGACGGCGAGCCGGTTCGCCGCCCCCACCACGAAGGTGTCGAAGGAATACTTGGGGTTGAGCGCGCTGGTCATGCCGCCGTCCCCGCCGCGAGCTTCTTGAGCACCAGCTCGGAGATCCCCTTGAGCGTCTCGAACACGCCCTTCCCGTGGAGCGCGTCCGCGCTGAAGCTCGGCACACCGCGGAAGTTCAGGGCGTCGTCCAAATCCGCCGGCGAGAGGATCAGCTCGCGCGGTAGGTCCTGCTTGTTGTATTGCAGCACCAGGGGGATGGTGCGGATGTCCACGCCGTGCTCGAGCAGGTTGCTCTGCAGGTTCTGCAGGCTCTCGAGGTTCTCGTCGAGCTGCCGCGCCTGGCTGTCGCCCACGAACACCACGCCGTCCGCTCCCTGGAGGACGAGCCGGCGCGTCGCGTTGTAGTAGACCTGGCCGGGGACCGTGTACAGCTGGAACCGGGTGGAGAACCCCGAGATCTGACCGAGGTCGATCGGCAGGAAGTCGAAGAACAGCGTGCGGTCGGTTTGGGTAGCGAGGGAGACCATGCGCCCGCGGCGGGAGTCCGGCACGCGGCCATAGATGTAATGCAGGTTGGTCGTCTTCCCCGAGCGCCCCGGCCCGTAGTAGACGATCTTGCAGGTGATCTCGCGCGTCGTGAAGTTGACCAGAGACACGGGGCTATCTCCCGAAGAGCGTGTTCAGACTGTCGCTGAGCTGACGCTCGAAGTCCGCTGCCAGCACCTGCTTGGGCACGCTGTCTTTGGGGCTCGCCGCCTGCAGATCGGCGGCGAGCTGCTCAAAGAATAACTGGACCAGACCGAGCGACGAAACATCGAGATCGTAGACGACGAGCGCCACCAGACGGCCGCGTCCCGTCGCCAGACCGGCGAGGAAGATCCCGTGGCGCTCGCCCTGATGGTTCAGCGCCGCGAACGGAGGCTGGCGCAGCTCGCGCGCCATCTCGTCGGTCGACGCCATGATCGCGGCGCCGAGCGCCGCGGCCGACATCACGTCCACCGCCCGGGAAAAGCCGTGCTGTGCGAGGACCTGACCCGCGGAGGTCATGACGAGCACGAGGCGCGCGCCGGCTTCCTTCACGAACTTCACCAGCGGCTCGAGCGTCCACGTTTCGACCGCGCGCGTCGTCATCCCACCACCTCCGCGGCCCGCAGGAGCTCGAGCCGCACGAGTCCCACGTTGACGTCCGGCTCCGCCACCGCGACCACCAGCGTTCCCGCGGGGGTCGGCACCACCAGCAGCGCCCCTTGCTCGGCCTGGAGGTGCCAGAACAGGCTCGCCCCCACGCCCGCGGCCTCCATGGCGCGCCGCAGCCGCGTGGCGAGGCTCGCCGCCAGCGCCGAGACGGCGGGGCCCTTGATGCCTTCCATCAGTTGCTCCGCCACGACGATTCCGTCCTCCGCCGACACGAGCATCGCGCCCCGCACGCCGCGGACGCGCGTGATGAGATCGAGCGCTTTGCCGTACGCCGCCGCCGGGGCCGTCACGCGTGCGCCTCCAGCCAGCGGCGCGCCGCGAGCGCGGCGCGCTGCGCGATGATCGCCAGCCGTCCCATCGGGACCGCGCGGTCGCGCACCACGAGGAGCAGCGCGTCGCTCGTGGGCGGAGCGAGATGCACGTGGCCGAGGGTCCCTTCCGCCGCGAGTCCCGTCCAGCGCCCCAGGCCGAGCAGCTTGACCGTGCGCGCCGCCTCCTGGGAGACGCCGGCGAGATAGGCGGCGACGGCGTCGGTCACGTCCTGGCCCGTAGGGTCCTTGAGCGCGCCGCCGAGCACCCGCCCCGATGCGTCGAGCAGCAGGAGTCCTTCCTGCGCCCCTTCCAGCCCCGCGAAGACCCGCGCCTCTTCGAGGGGCTGGGCCGCCGGGGCGATCGGCTCCGGTTCCGTGAGCGGCTCGGTCCCCCTCCCGCCGGCACCCGCCTCGGCGCCCCCCCCGCCGGGTCCGCCACCGCGGGCCATGGCCAGCGCCTGGGCGACGCCGGGATCGTCCGGGGCGGCGCGCTGCGCCGCCTCGAGATGGGCCGCCGCCTGCTGTACGTCGCCGACCTTGAAATAGAGGAACGCGAGCCCCTTCAGCGCGCCCACGTGGTCGGGGGCGATGCGGAGCGCCATGTCCCATTCGTCGAACGCGCGCTCGTAGTCGTGCTTGTCGGCGAGGATGCGCGCGTACAGGTCGTGCGCGTCCGGGAGGTGCGGATGGCGCTCGAGCCCGGTCAGGGCGACGCGGTGGGCGGTGTCGAGCTGCCCCTTCTGGCGCAGGAGCTCGCCGAGCCGCAGGAAGACGAGACTATCCGGGTCCTGCGCGAGCTGGGAGGACAGGGTCTTGATCGCGTCAGGCATGCGTCCCCGTCCCCGCGAGGGTCTGGGCCGCCGCCTTGGCGCGGCGCACCTCGTCGAGCTGCGCCAGCTCCGTCTCCGAGCGTGCGGCGAGCCGTTCCCATTGGTCCCACTGCTCGACCGCCTCGCCGAACCGGCCGGTGGCCGCGAGCGCGTAGCCGAGCACCCGGTGCGCGGCCACGGCGAGCGGATCGAGCCGGAGCGCGCGCCGCAGCTCCTCGACGGCATCGGCGCTGCGTCCGGCGGCGAGCGCGATGCGGCCGAGTAGCAAGTGCACGGCGGGATCGTGGGGATGCACGCCCGCCGCCTGCTCGGCGACGCCGCGCGCCTCCTCAAGGTCGCGGCGCGCGAGCGCGTCTTCCGCCCGCGCCACGAGCTCGGCCAAATCCGCGGCGAGCGTGGTCCGCTCGCGCTTCGTCGTGCCCGGGTCCGCCAGCACGATCACGCCGGCGCTCTCGAGCCCGAACAGCGTCTTCGCGACCTCGAAGTCCGAGCGCCCCAGCTCGGACGCGATGGCGCGCACGTCGCGCACGCCGTTGATCATCGCCAGCATCTCCCACTCGGGCGGCAGGAGGTCGAGCTCGCCCTCGCTCGCCTCCTGGGGCGGCGCGAGCATGGGCACGACGCCGAGATGGGGGATGCGCCCCTCGATGCGGGACCATTCGTCGATGCGCCGGGCGCCTTCCATCAGCAGCGCCTCGGTGGGGATGCGCACCACCGCATCCGGGGGCAGCTCGGTCGGCGTGACCTCGCTGAAGGAGAAGTAGCCTTCGCGCCAGCTCATGACTTCGAAGACGACCTCTTCGATCTGGAAGCGGACCTGGCGCTCGAGCTCGCGCGGGGTGAGGGCGCCGAGCGAGACGAGGATCTCGCCGAGCCTGCGACCGTCGCCCTGGCGCTCCTGCATGTCGCGCGCGCGCTCGAGGTCGGCCTCGGTGATCTTGCCCGTCCGGAGCAGCAGCGCGCCCAGGGGGTGGGGGTTCGACCGGATCTCGGCGAAGATGATGGCGCCGCCCTCGAACGAGATGGTGCCCGCGTTATGCCGTAACTCGGAGGTGACCCGCAACACCCCCGTCTTCCGGCTCAGGTCGAGGAGCTGGAAGACGTCGTGGATGCCGAGCTCGCGGAGCGGACCTTCGATCGCCATGGGTCAGGCCGCGTCCGAGGCGAAGATGTGCTTCAGGTCGAGCGCGGTGCGGGCGTGCGCGCGCGCGGCCTGCGCGAACGGCCCGCCGGGGTCGATCCGCGTCACCTTCTCCCACGCCTGGACGGCCTCGCCGTAGCGATGCAGGCGCGCCAGCGCGACGCCGAGCTGGAACAGCGCCTCCACCTGCTCGGGATCGAACTTGAGGGCTCGCTGGAACGCCTCCAGCGCTTGAGCGTCGCGCTTGTCGTCGAGCAGGGCGCGCCCGAGGAGCAGCAGCGCCAGCAGGTCGTACGGATCCTGTTCGAGCATCTCGGCCAGGCGCACGATGGCCTGCCGGACCTGCCCCGAGCGCCGCAGCAGATCGGCGAGCGCCAGCGCCGCCTCGTGGAACGTGGGCAGCGCGTCGAGCGCCCGCTCGTACGCCCGCCGGGCCTCGCTCCACTCCTCCTTCTGCTCATGCAGCCGTCCCAGGTCGAGCCACACCTGGACGTAGCCGCGATCGAGCTCCAGCGCCGACCGGTACGCGGCCAGCGCGCCGGCCTTGTCGCCGACCTTGAGCGCGACGTCTCCCTGCAGCTTGTGGAGATCGGCGCGGCCGGGGGCGCGCCGCTGCGCCTGCTGCAGCGCGGTGAGCGCTCCGGCGGCATCGCCTCCGGCGGCGCGCCCCTTCGCCGCGGCGACGAGCGCGTCCACGTTGTCCGGCGTGAGCTCGAGCAGCTCCTCCGCCAGCGCTCGCGCCTCCTCCGCGCGCGGGCCGCCCAGGGCGAACAGCGCCTTGACCTCCCCGAGCCGCGCGTCGGCGCGTCCGGGCTCGAGGCTGCGTGCCTCGCGGTAGCGCTCGAGCGCCTCGCCGTGCAGGCCGCGCTTCGCGAAGATGTCCCCAAGCAGCACGCCCGCGTCCGCGCGGCTCGCGCCCCGCTGCACGGCGCGCACCGCCTCGGCAGCCGCGACGTCCATCAGGCCCTTGCTCACGTAGTCGCGCGCCAGGGCCAGCGGGTCGTCCGCGGCCTTGCCGGCCGGCGGCTCCGCGGCGGCCGAGGGGGCGAGCTCCTGGAAGATGTTGTCCAGCAGACGCTGGTCGAAGTTGAAGTCTTCCCCGATCGTCTCCGCCGTCACGTCGGCGGAAATCTCGGGAGCGATGCCGATCGTCCCCCTCTCGTACTGGAGGTCGATCGTGAGGGCGAACTTCTGGGAGACGTAGTAGGGATCGAGCTCGAGCGCCCGTTTGGTGGCGCGCAGCGCGCCGTCGAAGTCGCCCAGGTTGGACAACGTGAAGCTCAGGTTGTAGTGGGCCCCCGCGTGGTCGGGGTCCGCCTCGACGGCGCGCACGAACGCGTTGCGGGCGTCCGGAAAGCGCTTGAGCTCCACCAGCACCAGTCCTACGCCGTTCCAGGCGGCAGCGGAGTTAGGGTCGCTGGAGAGCACCTGACGGTACGCCTCGAGCGACAGCTGGAAGCGGCGCAGCTGAAACAGCAACAAGGCGAGGTTGAGCCGCGCGGCGCTGAAGGTCCTCTGGAGCTGCAGCGCGGTGCGGAAGGCCTCGATGGCCGGATCGGCGGGGGTGGCGTGCGCCTGCACCACGCCGAGGTTGTTCCACGCGAGCGCGTACTTGGGGTCCACCTCCACTGCTTGCCGATAGGAGGCCAGCGCGTCCTCCCTCCGGCCGGCCTGATGCAGCACCACGGCGCGCTCATTCCACAGCTTGGGGGAATCGGGGACCTCGCGCAGCAGCGTGTCATACAGCTCGAGCGCCGCCGCCAAATCGCGCTTCAGGAGGTGGAGCTCGGCCATCGCCTGGAGCGTGAGGCGCCGGTCCTCGCCGCGCTCCAGCGCCAGGCGGTATTCCTTTAGCGCTTCGTTGTAATAGCCCTTCTGGCGGAACGCGAGTCCGAGGTTGTAGTGCGCGAGCTCGTTGCCCTCCACCACCTGGGGCTCGGGGGCGAGGCGCTGGCGCCGCTCCTGGCTCTTGCGCTCGGCGGTGTAGCGCTCGAGCGAGAGGTTCGTCTGCGCGCGGGCGAGCGGCGGGTTGAGCTGGATGGCACGCTTCGACGCGACGCGCGCGTCCTGGTGTCGGCCCAGGTCGCCCAGCACGAACGCCATCAGGTAATGGGCGTTGGCGTTGTCGGGGTTGAGCTGCACGGCGCGCTCGAGGGCGGCGAGCGCTTCGGCATTCAGGCCGCGGTTGTAATAAATCTCGCCCAAGTAGAAGTGCACAACGGTGGACTCGGGCTCGAGCTCGACGGCGCGCTGGAACCAGTCGGTCGCGGCTTCGGGTCGCCCGCGGTTCTTCTCCGCGAGCCCGAGCTGGATGATCGCGGCCACGTCCTTGGGGCGGTGCGCCAGCAGCTGCTCGAACTCTCCGACCGCCTCGTCGTGCGCGCCGAGAATCGCGTAGGCGCGTCCCAGCTCCCAGCGGGCGTCGCGGTCGTCGGGCGCCTGGCGCAACCGCTCCTGCAGCTGCGCCACGCGCCGGTCGTAGTAGCCGGTGTCGTGATAGGCGATCTCGAGATTGCGCTGCGCGACCTGCATCTTCGGGTCGAGCTCGAGCGCGCGTGTGAACGCCGCGATGGCGTCCTCGACGAGGCCCTTCTGATAATAGAGGACGCCGAGATTGTTGTGCGCCCCCGCGTCCGACGGGTCGATCCGGCGGGCGAAGGATCGGAGGACGGCGAGGTCGCGTTCCGAGAGCGCCGGCGCCGTCACGGGTCAGGTCAGGCGGATGGCGTCAAAGATGGCCTTGAGCGACGCCAGATCGGGGAGCAGCAGGAAGTCGCCCCGCAGTCCCTCTCCCGAGTCGATGTGGAACTCGGTCTCGACGCAAAACACGAAGTCGCGCTCGTGCCCGAAGTTCAAATAGGTGGTGGTGAGCACCGCCGCCGAGAGGTCCACCACGAGGCTGGGCACCGACGGCAGCAACAGCATCCCCATGAAGTCGGAGAGCGCGTTCAGGTAGGCCCCCGCGAGGATGTTGCCGGCTTCCTTGAGGCAGGACTGCTCGAGTGCGTCGAACACCACGGTCGTCCCGACCGGCCGGCGCAACAGCATGTCGCATACCCGCCGTCCCACCGACTCCGGGAACAGGAGCAGCGTGCGCCCGGTCAGGTCTCCCAGCATGTGCATCAGCACTGCGGCGACCACGTCCTGCGGGTTCCCCAGGAGGTCCGGCACTTCCTCCAGGCGCACAATGTTGATCTGCGGCACGCTGATCATGATCTTGCGGTTCGTGAGCTGGGACAGCGCGGTGGCGGCGTGGCCCGCGCCGATGTTCGCCACCTCGCGCAACGCGTCGATCTGCAGCTCTTTGAGATCCCGCACGTCTTCCATGCCGCCTCCCCCTACAGGAGCCCACCCGCATCGAGAATCAACGCGGGAACCCCGTCGCCCATGATCGTCGCCCCGCTGAACACCGGCAGCGTCCCGTGCGGCGCGTCGAACCCCTTCACGACGATCTCCTGCTGGCCCAGCATCCCGTCCACCACGATGCCGCTCGTCCGCTCCCCCATCTCGAGCACGATGATGGGACACCGGGTCGGCGCATCCCCACTCACACCGAGCAGCCGTCTCAGGTGCACGAGCGGCACCACGCGGTCGCGCAGCACGATCGCCTCGCGGCCCTCCACGATGGTCGTGGCCTGCACGCCGAACTCCACCGTTTCCGCCACGTACGTGAGCGGCAGGGCGTAGCGCTCGGCGCCCACGCCCGCGATCAACGCGCGCACGATCGCGAGCGTGACCGGCAGCCGCATCACGAACGTCGTGCCCTTCCCCTCCTCGGAGCGGATATCGATCGAGCCGCCCAGCGCGCGGATGCGCGTCACGGCCACGTCGATCCCCACCCCACGCCCGGACACGCTCGTCACCGCCTCGGCGGTCGAGAACCCGGGCCGGGCGAGGACGCGCAGCAGCTGATCGTCGGTCAGCGCCTCGGCGTGCGGGTCCACGACGCCGTCCCGCTTGGCGCGCTCGAGGATCTTCTTGCGGTCGATGCCGCGCCCGTCGTCGCTCACGCTGATCGCCACGCTGGCGCGCTCGCGCACCGCCGCCAACACGATCTCCGCCTCGGGCTTCTTACCGCGCCGCCGCCGCTCGGCCAGCGGCTCGACACCGTGATCCACCGCGTTCCGCAACAGGTGCAGCAGCGGGTCCCCGAGCTCGTCCAGGATCGCCCGGTCGAGCTCGATCTCCTTGCCCTCAACCCGGAACGCGACCTGCTTGCCCAGCTCGCGGGCCAGGTCACGCACCAGCCGGGGGAAGCGGTCGAACACCTGCCACACCGGCGTCATGCGCGCCTGGATGATTTCGGCTTGCAGCTCGCGCGAGAGCCGGGAGACCTGGATCGCGACGTCGTCGATCGCCGGGTCTCGCGCGTAGGCCGCGAGGTCGTTCAGCCGGCCGCGCACGGTGACGAGCTCGCCGATCAGGTCCATGAGGCTGTCGAGTCGCCCGAGGTCCACCCGGATATGGCGGCTCTTCGTCTCCGGCGCGGCGGAGGGGCCGCCGGCCCCGGGGGCCGCGCGCCGCTCTTCTCCGCCCACCGTGACGTGCTCTACGTCGCCCGCGGCCCGCACCGCCCGCTCGATCTCCGCGACACCGGCTCCCCCGCCGATACGGAAGCTGAAGCGCCCGTCGAACTCGTCGGCCTCGAACGCCGACTCGGGCGGCGTCACCGCGCGCACCGGACCGACGGCCTGCGCCTTCTTGATCGCGAGCAGCGCGCGCCCGCCCTTGAGCGGCGCTTCGGCGCGGAGCGTCACCTGCACCAGCCGCCCGGCCGTGGCTGGCGTCTCCACGGCGGGAGCCGGCGCGGGGACCGGGGTCGTGCGCGCGCCGATCCCGCCGCCGCCTTCTCCCCCCCTGCCGAGCTGCGCCGCAGCGCCGTCCAGATCGGCCACCACCTCCGCGACGTCGATCTCGTCCTCCCGGCCCACCACGGAGAGCTCCACCGCCTGCTCGAGCGCGTCCCGGGCCCGGAACAAGAGCTGCAGGACCTCGTCGGTCGCGGGCCGCCCCCCGCGGCGTAACAGGTCGAGCAGATTCTCGGCACGGTGGGCGAGTTCGGTGACGCGCGCGTAGCCCATGGTCGCCGCCATCCCCTTGACGGTGTGCACGGCGCGGAACAGCCCGCCGACGGGCGCGAGGTTCGCAGGGCTGCGCTCCCACTCGAGCAGCAGCTGGTTGCAGGCGCTCAGGTGCTCCCGGCTCTCGGCCAGGAACAGCTCGGCGTACTGCGAGAGGTCCATGGAATCAGCCGAGGACGCGCTGGACAGCCTCGAGGACGCGCGACGGCTGGAACGGCTTCACGACGAAATCCTTCGCGCCGGCTTGGATCGCCTCGACCACGAGGGCCTGCTGGCCCATGGCGCTGCACATGAGGATCTTCGCGTCGGGATCGTGCTTCACGATCTCGCGCACCGCGTCGATCCCGCCCATGTCGGGCATCACGATGTCCATGGTGACGAGATCGGGCTTGAGCTGCCGGTACTTCTCGACCGCCTGGGATCCCGTCTCCGCTTCGCCCACCACCTCGAAGCCGGCCTGCGCCAGGATGTCGCTGATCATCGTCCGCATGAAGATGGCGTCGTCGCAGACGAGGACAGTGTGGCTCACACATCCTCCCTAGGAAGACAGAATGGGGGTTAGCAGCGCGTCGGTATCGAGAACCACGAAGAGTTGACCGGCGAGGCGCCCGACGGCCCGCACCAGCGTCGGATCGATGCCCGGCAGCGCCTGCCGGCGTTCCAGCGCCTCCCCACCCACCGAGACCAAGTCCACCACTTCGTCGACCGTGAAGCCGAGGACCTTCTTCCCCCCGCCCACCTCGAGGAGCACCGTGGTCCCGGACCCCCCCTCCCCTCCTCCTCCGTCGGCGGAGGGCTCAGGCTGCCGCAGCGCCCGCCACCCTTCCACCACGGTGACGAGGGTGCCCCGCACGTTGACGACCCCTGCCACGACGGGCGGCGCCCCGGGAATCCGGGTCGGCTGGAGCCGCGGCAGGATCTCACGGACCCGCTCCGCCTCAGCGGCGCAGACGAGGCTGCCCACCCGAAACAGGAGCAGTCGGACGACTCCCGCGTCACTCATCCGAAGCGAAGAAGCCAAGATACTGCAAGGGGTTGCGTTGAGCAAGCAAATTCGGATCGGCGGCCGCTTCTCGAAGCGCTGGAACGAGATCGGCGGGCCATTCCGAGCGCAGGTCGAGCCGCGCGCCGCTCACCGGATGGGCGAATGCGAGGCGGGCCGCGTGGAGCAGCTGCCGCGGCGCAAGCGCCGCGAGCCGCTCGGCCGTCTGCCGCTGTGACGGGGTGACGCGCCGGCTGCCGCCGAAGGCATACTCCCGGTCGCCCACGATCGGGTGCCCCACGTGCGCGAGATGCACGCGGATCTGGTGAGTGCGCCCGGTGCCGAGCGTCACGCGCAGCAGCTCGGTTTGCGCGAACCGCGCGGTCACACGCACGTGCGTGACCGCGTGGCGGCCCCCGGCCAGCACCGTCATGCGCTTCCGATCCGTGGGATGGCGCGTGATCGGCGCCTCGATGTCCACGGGGCTCTTCGCGAAATGGCCCCAGGCGAGCGCGGCGTAGACGCGCGCGACCTCCCGCCGCTCGATCATGCGCGTGAGGCGGCGGTGCGCAAGGTCGGTCTTCGCGACGAGCAACAGGCCCGAGGTGTCGCGGTCGAGGCGATGCACGATGCCAGGGCGCCCCTCGGTGGCACCCTGTGCGAGCGCGGTGCCTCGCGCCACCAGGACGTTGACCAGCGTGTCGTCCCAGTGACCGGGGCCCGGGTGCACGACCAGACCCGCCGGCTTGTCCAGCACGGCGAGGTGGTCGTCTTCGTACGCGAAGGTGAGGTCTCGGTGGGCGGGGGCGTAGCTCTTGGGCGGCGGTTCCTCCGGCGGTAGCTCAACCGTCACCACGGCGCCGCGCTCCAGCTGGACCGAGGCGCGCAGCGGGCGGCCGTCACGCGTGACACGTTTGTCGGCGATGATGCGGGCGGCGACGGTGCGGGACAGCGCGAGCTGGTCGGCGAGGAACCGGTCGAGGCGCTCGGTCTCGGGGGCGACGATGCAGAACGTCACGGCGGCCATCAGTGCTGAGCCGCCCCGGCCTCCTTCGCTCGCTCCTGCGCCCGGCCTTCGAGCCAGAGGGAGACCGCGAGCGCGATCGCCCCGACCGTGATCGCGGAGTCGGCGACGTTGAAGGTCGGCCAGCGCGCGCCGCCGATCCCCACGTCCACGAAGTCCACGACGCCCTGGGCGCTGCGAATCCGGTCGATCACGTTGCCGACCGCGCCGGCGCACACGAGCGCCAGGGCGAGCAGCCGGAACCGGTCGCCCGGCCGCGCCGAGACGACCATGGAGCGCAGCACGACCAGCGCGACGATCGCGAGCCCGAAGAAGATCCAGCGCGAGTAGGCGCCGAGACACAGCCCGAACGCCGCGCATTGGTTGTACACGAGGCGCAGCTGCACGTAGTCGCCGATCACCTGGACCGGCAGGTGCCGCGCCAGTAGGGACTCGGCCAGGAGCTTGGTGACCAGATCGGCCGCGACGACCGCCCCCGCCGTCGTCCAGAACAGCCGACGGTCAGCGGCGCTTGCCATCTTCTTCCTTCGCTTTGCACTTGATGCACAGCCGGGCGTGGGGCAGCGCGTCGAGCCGCTCGAAGCCGATGTCTTCGCCGCACTGCTCGCACTTGCCGAATTTCTCCGGCGACTGAAACAGCCGCCGGAGCGCCTGGTTCACGTGCCAGAGGTAGCGCCCTTCCTGCGAGGCGAACAGGAACGCCTTCTCGCGTTCCATGGCGTCGGTGCCCTGATCCGCCATGTGGAACGAGTAGCTCGAGAGGTCCCCGTCGGACGCCTGCAGGCTCGAGTTGAAGGACTCGTCGTAGTAGCCCAGCTCCTTCATCACCCGGGCGCGCTCTTCGTGGAGGCGCTTCTCGAGGTGGGTCAGCTGCTTCTTGTTCAGGCTGCCCTTGGTCGCCTTGGATTTGGCTTTGGTCTTTGATTTCGTCGGCATTATCGCGTACCGCCCTTTCGTCCGTCATGTCGCCGGAGCGCAATGGTCACCCGGCGAGCCTCGATGTCGACTTCCCGCGTCACATCCGCTTCGTCCAGCACCGTGCCGAGCACGAGCCTGCGCGCCAGCGTCTCACCCTCGACGAACCCCTGGAACGCGGACACGGCTGCGACGATCTCCTCCGCGCCCGCCACGCTGAGCTCGATGCGCGTGGTGTATTCGTACCCCGCCTCTTTGCGCAGACGCTGGACGCGATTCACCAGCTCGCGCGCCAGGCCCTCCTGGATCAGGTCGTCGGTCAACCGGGGATCGACCGCCACCACGTAGGGGCCGTCGGCCTGCACTGCCCAGTCGCTCACCACCTCGCGCGTCACCAGGACGTCCTCCGGCCGGAACTCGAACTCCCCCCCCTCCCCCCCCGGCCGGACGGGGTCACCACGTTCGAGCGCCTGCAGCTCCGCCGCCGTGAGCTGCGACACCGCCGCGGCGGCGCGGGGCGTGTCCTTCCCATAGCGCTTGCCGAGGCTCCGGTACTCCGGTTTCCCCTTGAGTCGCACCAGGTCGTGGTCCGACCCCGCCACCTCGATCGCCTTGGCGTTCACTTCGGCGGCCAGGATATCTAACAGGTCTGCCAAGGCCGGGCCGCGCAGCGCCGCCGGGACCACCACCTGGACCTTGGCTACGGGCTGGCGCACGGGGAGCTGCCTGGTCTCCCGGGCCGCGCGCGCCAGGGAGGCGAGCTTCCGCACCGCGGCCATCGCCTGGAGCAACTCCGGCGCCCGGCGGCCCTGGTCGGTCGGGAAGGGCGCCAGGTGCACCGACGCTCCCACGAGCGCCCGGTGGATCCAGTCGGATACGAACGGCCCCGCGGGCGCGAGCAGCCGCGCCGACGTAACGAGCACCTCATGCAGCGTCTCCAACGCCACCGCGTCGGTGGCGCGGTCGGGCGCCCAGAAGCGCGGACGGTTCCGGCGGATGTACCAGCGGGACAGGTCTTCGCCCACGAAGTCCATGATCCCCCGGACGCCGGCGGTCACGTCGTAATCCGACCAGGCGCGGCGCACTTCTCCCACCACTTCGTCGAGCCGCGCAAGCAGCCAGCGGTCCGCGGGCGGCCGCCTTTCGAACGGCGTCGCCGCGGCGTCGAGGGAGGGGGGCGGTTTCCAGTCCTCCGCGTAGCGCCGGAAGAATTCGTAGGTGCTCCGGAGGGCGTTGAGGAACCCGCCGGTGACGTCGGGCACCTGACGGCGATCGAACCGCTTCGGCAGCCACACCTGGCTCTGGCCGAGCAGGTACAGCCGCACCGCGTCCGCCCCGTATTCCTCGATCACCTCCCAGGGGTTCACCACGTTGCCGCGGCTCTTCGACATCTTCTGGCCCTGCGCGTCGAGCACGAGCTCGTTGACGATCACGTTCTTGTAGACGAGCGCGTCGAGCGCGGTCACGCCGATCGCCAGGAGCGAGTAGAACCAGCCACGCGTCTGATCCACGCCTTCGCAGATGAAGTCGGCCGGGAAGTGCGCCTTGAAGTCGGCCTGGTGCTCGAACGGGTAGTGCCATTGGGCGTACGGCATCGCGCCCGAATCGAACCAGGCGTCGATCACCTCAAGCACGCGTCGCATCGTGCCGCCGCACCCCCGGCAGCGCCAGGTGTACTGATCGATTGCCGGCTTGTGGGGGTCGAAGTCCTTCGGCAGCCGTTTTCCCCAGCGCTCCGCGAGGTCGGCGTAGGAGCCGATGACCTCGCGGTGCTCCGCATCCGCATCGCACTCCCACACGTTGAGCGGCGTGCCCCAGTACCGGTCGCGCGACAACGCCCAGTCCACATTGTTCTCGAGCCACGCGCCGAACCGCCCGCTGCCCACCTCGGGTGGATGCCAGGCGACCTGCGCGTTCACCTCGAGCATGCGCGCCTTCGCCGCGGTGGTGCGCACGAACCACGAGCTGCGCGCGTAATAGATCAGCGCCGAGTCGCAGCGCCAGCAAAACGGATAGGTGTGCGTGTACGGCAGTGTCTCGAGCCAGCGGCCCTCGTGCTTCAGCCGCTCGAGGATCAACCGGTTCGTCTCCTTGTCGGTCACGAGCCGGCCGTTGATTTCCGGCCAGCGCGTGTCCTGGAACGTGCCGTCGGGCGCGACCGGGTTGACAAACGCGAGGCCGTACTGCTGCGCTACCGCGTAGTCGTCGGCGCCGAACGCCGGGGCCATGTGCACGAGGCCCGTCCCCTCTTCGGCGGATACGAAAGCACCGGCCACGACGAGGGACCGCTGGCCCTCCTGCGGCAGCGGTACGACCTCGAGCGGCCGAACGTATTTCTGCCCCACGAGCTCGCGGCCGCGATAGCCCGCGACCCGAACGGCGGCGGCCAGCGCCTGGCCGCCCACGTGCACGTGCGCCGCCCGCTCGGCGGCCACGACGTAGCGCACGCCGTTCACCTCGTACTCCCCGTACTCGAGGTCCGGGTGCACGGCCACGGCGACGTTCGCGAGCAGGGTCCACGGCGTGGTGGTCCAGATGACCAGCTGGCGGTTGGGAGCGCTCGCGAGCGGGAACGTGACGAACACCGAGTTCGTCTGGACTTCCTCGTAGCCGAGCGCGAGCTCGTGCGACGAGAGGGCCGTGCCGCAGCGCGGGCAGTACGGCAGCACCTTGTGGCCCCGGTACAGCAGCGCCTTGTCGTACAGCCGCTTGAGCAGCCACCACACCGTCTCGATATAGTCGTTGGTGTAGGTGACGTAGGGGTGCTCGTAGTCCAGCCAGTAGGCGATCCGCTCCGACAGCGCTTCCCAGTCGGCCTTGTACTTGAAGACGTTCTCGCGGCACAGGCGGTTGAACTTCTCGACGCCGTACGCCTCGATCTGCTTCTTGCCCGAGATGCCGAGCATCCGCTCGACCTCGATCTCGACGGGGAGGCCGTGGGTGTCCCACCCGGCGATGCGCGTCACGCCCTGCCCCAGCATCGTGTGGTAGCGGCACACCAGATCCTTGATGGTGCGCGCGAACACGTGATGGATGCCCGGGCGCCCGTTGGCCGTCGGCGGCCCCTCGTAGAACACGAACGGCGGCCCGTAGCGGGCGGCCTCCTGCGTCCTCTGGAACAGGCGCTCGTGCTTCCACGCCGCGAGGAGCTGCTTCTCCAGCGCGTCCGCCGAAAGCTTGGGATCGAAGAGCGGGTAGGCCATCAGTTGAGGCGCTCCAGCACGCCGCCCACCAGGGCGGTGAGCGCGGGCTCCGCGGCCCGCGCGACGGCGATGATCTGTTCGACTGAGGCCGGCGCGAGCGCGTCCGGGAGGCATTGGTCGGTGATGATCGACACCCCGAGCACCTTCATCCCCGTGTGCACCGCGGTGATGACCTCCGGCACGGTGCTCATCCCGACGACGTCGGCCCCGAGGGCGCGGAGCATCCGGTACTCCGCGCGCGTCTCGAGGTTCGGTCCGGTGACGGCCACGTACACCCCCTCGCGCAGGGTGATGCCCCGCGCCAGCGCCACGGCCCGCGCCAGCGCACGGAGCCCGGCGTCGTACGCCTCCGACATGTCCGGGAACCGCGGGCCGTGGCGGTCGTCGTTCGGCCCCACGAGCGGGTTGCCGCGATAGCCCGCGACCCGAACGGCGGCGGCCAGCGCCTGGCCGCCCACGTGCACGTGCGCCGCCCGCTCGGCGGCCACGACGTAGCGCACGCCGTTCACCTCGTACTCCCCGTACTCGAGGTCCGGGTGCACGGCCACGGCGACGTTCGCGAGCAGGGTCCACGGCGTGGTGGTCCAGATGACCAGCTGGCGGTTGGGAGCGCTCGCGAGCGGGAACGTGACGAACACCGAGTTCGTCTGGACTTCCTCGTAGCCGAGCGCGAGCTCGTGCGACGAGAGGGCCGTGCCGCAGCGCGGGCAGTACGGCAGCACCTTGTGGCCCCGGTACAGCAGCGCCTTGTCGTACAGCCGCTTGAGCAGCCACCACACCGTCTCGATATAGTCGTTGGTGTAGGTGACGTAGGGGTGCTCGTAGTCCAGCCAGTAGGCGATCCGCTCCGACAGCGCTTCCCAGTCGGCCTTGTACTTGAAGACGTTCTCGCGGCACAGGCGGTTGAACTTCTCGACGCCGTACGCCTCGATCTGCTTCTTGCCCGAGATGCCGAGCATCCGCTCGACCTCGATCTCGACGGGGAGGCCGTGGGTGTCCCACCCGGCGATGCGCGTCACGCCCTGCCCCAGCATCGTGTGGTAGCGGCACACCAGATCCTTGATGGTGCGCGCGAACACGTGATGGATGCCCGGGCGCCCGTTGGCCGTCGGCGGCCCCTCGTAGAACACGAACGGCGGCCCGTAGCGGGCGGCCTCCTGCGTCCTCTGGAACAGGCGCTCGTGCTTCCACGCCGCGAGGAGCTGCTTCTCCAGCGCGTCCGCCGAAAGCTTGGGATCGAAGAGCGGGTAGGCCATCAGTTGAGGCGCTCCAGCACGCCGCCCACCAGGGCGGTGAGCGCGGGCTCCGCGGCCCGCGCGACGGCGATGATCTGTTCGACTGAGGCCGGCGCGAGCGCGTCCGGGAGGCATTGGTCGGTGATGATCGACACCCCGAGCACCTTCATCCCCGTGTGCACCGCGGTGATGACCTCCGGCACGGTGCTCATCCCGACGACGTCGGCCCCGAGGGCGCGGAGCATCCGGTACTCCGCGCGCGTCTCGAGGTTCGGTCCTGTGACGGCGACGTAGACCCCCTCGCGCAGTGTGATGCCCCGCTCCAGCGCCACGGCGCGCGCCAGCGCACGGAGCCCGGCGTCGTACGCCTCCGACATGTCCGGGAACCGCGGGCCGTGGCGGTCGTCGTTCGGCCCCACGAGCGGGTTCGAGCCCAGGAGGTTGATGTGATCCGCGATGAGCATGAGATCGCCGGGACTCCACAGAGGGTGCATGCCGCCGCACGCATTGGAGACCAGCAGCGTCCGCGCGCCGAGCCGCTCGAGCACTCGCACGGGCAATCCGATTTGCTGCGGCGTGTAGCCCTCATAGCAGTGAAACCGCCCCCGCATCGCGACCACCCGCCGGCCGGCGAGGGTCCCGACGAGCAGCTCCCCAGCATGGCTCTCGACGGTGGAGAGGGGAAAGCCCGGAATCTCGCCGTACGGGATCCGCGTCTCCACCGCCACCTCGTCCGCGAGCCGCCCGAGCCCGGTGCCTAGGATGATCGCGACGTCGGGGACGAATCTCGTCCGCGCCCGCACGGCGCGGACCGCCTCGTCGATCATCCGCCGCGCTGGCCGTCCAGTACGCGCAGCTCGGCGAGCTGGCGCTCGAGCAGCGCGCGAAATCCCGCCACGTACGCCTGGAACTGGCGCTCGACGTCCGCGCTCTGCCGCCGGACCTCGCCATCGGCGGCCCGCGCCTCTTCGAGGACGCGCCGTGCCTCGGCCTCCGCCTCGCGCACGATGACCTGGGCCTCGCGCTGAGCGGTGGCGCGCGTTTCCTCGCGCAGTTGCTGCGCCGCGACGAGCGCCTCGTTCATCGCGCGCTCGCGCTCCCGGTACACGCCCAGCTGCTCCCCGAGCGCCGCGAGCCGCTCCTCGAGCACCGACTTCTCGCGCAGGATCCGCTCGAGCTCGTCGGCGACGCGTACGCGGAAGTCCTCGACGCCGAGGGGCTCGTAGCCGCGCAGGCTGCGACGGAACTCCTGCTTGCGAACGTCGTGCGGCGTGAGGTGGAACGCGTCGGCGCTCACGTCGCCACCGCTCCCCGCGGGCCGAACAGCACGGTACCCAAGCGGATCACCGTTGCCCCCTCCTCCACGGCGATGCCGTAGTCGGCGGACATCCCCATCGAGAGCGTCGGCAGCCATAAGCCCTCCTCCTGCAAGTCGTCCCGCAGCACGCGCAGGCCGCGGAACGTGCGCCGCTGCACGTCCTGGTCGTCGGTGAACGGCGCGATCGTCATCAGCCCCTCGAGCGCGAGATGCGGTTGCGCCGTCACTTGGCGCGCCAACGCCGACGTCTCGGCAGGCGTACAGCCGCTCTTCTGCGTCTCGCCTGCCACGTTCACCTGCAACAGAACGCGCTGTCGTGCGCCGTGCGCCGCCGCTCGGCCGTCCAGCTCCTCCGCGAGCGGGCCCGAGTCCACCGAGTGGATCAGTGTGAAGCGCCCAGCCACGTGCTTCGCCTTGTTGCGCTGCAGGTGGCCGACCAGATGCCACGTCGCGCGCCGGCCGGCGGGCGTGTCGAGCTTCCCCAGCGCCTCCTGCACCCGGTTCTCCCCAACGTCGGGGAGGCCGGCGGCGAGCGCCGCCTCCACTGCGTCCAGCCCGAAGCCCTTGGTCACGGCGACGATCGTGACCGGTTCGGTCCGACCTGCCGTCGCCTGCCGCCGAGCGATCTCGGCCCGTACGTGGGCCAGCCGCTCGGGCAGGGCTCCAAAATTCATAACCGCAAAAAGTAGCCCGGAGCCCAGCGTGAAACAATCGGGGGGTCAGCTCGCCGGTGCGGTAACTCGTTCGCCGCCTTCGAGGTGCGAGATCGCCCCGGACAGGAGATCGCGCACCTGCGGCGCCGTGAGGTGGCGGTGCAAGAGCCCGTGGCTCGCCACGGAGATGGTCGAGGTTTCTTCCGACACGACGAGCACCGTGGCATCGGTCTCTTCGGAGAGCCCGAGCGCAGCGCGGTGGCGGGTGCCGAGCGACTTGTCCGCGACCTTGAACTGGGTGAGGGGCAGCACGCAGCCGGCACCGATGATGCGGTCGCCGCGGACCAGCACGGCGCCGTCGTGGAGCGGGGAGTAGGGTGTGAAGATCGTCGTCAGGAGATCGGCGGAGACCTTGGCCTCCATCGGCACCCCCGACGAGATGAATTCCTCGAGGCCGATGTCACCCTCCACGGCGATGATCGCGCCCGTGCCCGCCCGCGACAGCCGGTCCATGGCCTCGGCGATCTCCTCGGCCACCGACTGGCGCTCGCTCTGCGAGAAGCGGCGCATGAGGCGGGACTGGCCCAGCCGCGCCAGCGCGTTCCGCAGCTCCGGCTGGAACACCACGACCGCCGCGAACGCGCCGAAGGTGAACACGTAGGAGAGAAGGGCGCTGATCATGGTGAACTTCGCGACCAGCGCCCCGAAGTACGCGACCGACAGAATCATCACGCCGACGACGATCGACATCGCCCGCGTCCCCACGAGGAACAGCAGGAAACGATAGATCACGAACGCGACGAGAAGGATCTCGACCACGTCCGGCCAGAACCGGGGGATGAGGAACTGGTAGGCTTCGAGGTTCAAGTTGGGCTCGTCGTCGCGCCAGCCACCCGCAGCGCCTCGCGCGCGAGCGCCGCGTCGTGCACCCGGAACAGGCG
>QHTS01000190.1:22603-24567 GCA_003220905.1 Gemmatimonadota bacterium
CCCACGAGGAACAGCAGGAAACGATAGATCACGAACGCGACGAGAAGGATCTCGACCACGTCCGGCCAGAACCGGGGGATGAGGAACTGGTAGGCTTCGAGGTTCAAGTTGGGCTCGTCGTCGCGCCAGCCACCCGCAGCGCCTCGCGCGCGAGCGCCGCGTCGTGCACCCGGAACAGGCGCGCGCCGCGCTCCCACGCGAGGGCGCACGCCACAGCCGTCGCGCGATCGCGATCCTCGACGGGTCGCCCGGTGGCGGCCCCGAGGAACCGCTTGCGAGACGGTCCCACCGCTACAGGATAGCCCAAGCCGACGATGGTTGCCAGCTCGTCGAGCAACCGGAAGTTCTGCTCAGGGGTCTTCGCGAACCCGAAGCCCGGGTCTACCACGATCCGCTCCCGCGCGACGCCCCCTGCCTCTGCCCGGGCCGCCGCCGCACCGAGCTCCGCCGCCACATCCGCCGCCACGTGCCGGTACACGGCGAGCGAGTCCATGGTGTCCGGCGTGCCGCGCATGTGCATCAGGATGATGCCGGCCTGGGCGGCGCCCACGACGCCCGCGAGCGCCGCATCGAACGCCAGCCCCGACACGTCGTTCACCACGACGGCACCGGCGGCGAGCGCGGCGCGCGCCACGGCGGCCTTGCGGGTGTCCACCGAGACGGGGCCCAAGCCCCGGCGCACGAGCTGCTCGATCACCGGTGCCACCCGAGCGACCTCTTCGTCCACGGTCACCGGCGCGGCGCCCGGCCGCGTGGACTCACCCCCCACATCCAGCAGCTCGCACCCGTCGGCGACCAGCCGCTCCGCTTGTGCCACCGCGCGGTCGACGGTGGCGAAGCGCCCGCCATCCGAGAAGGAGTCCGGCGTCACGTTCACAATGCCGATGAGAACGGGGTGATCGAGGTGGAGCACGCCCTGGGAGATCTCCCAGCGGCGCGGCGGATCGGCGTAGCTCGCGAGGAAGCGGCCCAGCTCCGGCGCCAGGCGCTCGAGCCCGGGCGGCAGGCGGTCGGGGCGCGCGAGCGGTGCCAGGCGGCTCGCGGCCGCTCCCACCAGGGCCCAGCCCTCCCCCGTGAGCACCTCGGCGCCGGTCTTCGCGCCCCAGCGCACCAGGCTCTCGCGCTCGGGTTCGCTGACATCTTCCAGGAGGACAACGAGGGATTGCACGCCGGTGGCGGCGAACCAGGCGGGCTGGGTCTCCCACCCACGGGCCGCGAGCGCCGCGCGCACCGCCTCCGGCGTGTGCGCGGCGAGTGGGGTGAGCCTCACCGCACGGGCCTCCCCTGCTACGACGCCCGCAGCGCGTTGACGATGTTGAGTCGCGCAGCCCGCACCGCCGGGAGGAAGCCGCCGACCACACCCATCACCACGGCGAAGATCAGGGCGCGCGTGACGACGCCGGGAGACAATGCGAACCCGAAGCCGATCTCGGAGAAACTCTGGAAGTTGACGACCGAAATCCGCTCGAAGGACAGCAGCGCGGCGAGCGCGACCCCGAGGGCTCCGCCGACGAGCGCGAGCATCACGGACTCGACCAGGAACGCTCCCAGAACGCTCCGTCGCCTGAACCCGAGGGCCCGCAGGGTGCCCACTTCGATCGTCCGGTTCGCGACCGCCGCGTACATCGTGATCATCGCCCCGATCATCGCGCCGAAGCTGAAGATCGTGGTCACGACGATGCCGAGGGTCCGGATGAAGGTGGCGAGCGTCTTCGACTGTTCCTGGTAGTAGTCCCGCTCGTGCTTGAGCTCGACGTACTGCATGCGGGGGTCGGCCTGGAGTCGGGTCTTGAGCTGGTCGAAGCCGCCGGGCTGGGCGAGGTGGAAGGTCACCGACGAATACACCGGGCGCCCGAACGCCTGCATGAACTGGTCGACATCCCCCCAGATCTCCGAGTCGAAGGCCGTGCCGCCCGCGTCGGCGATGCCCACCACGGTCCAGCGATCGCCGCCGAAGGCGAGCT